>JBFGLA010000247.1:0-4393 GCA_041576355.1 Burkholderiales bacterium | reverse complement strand
CGAGGTGGAATCCGTACTCGGGAGTACGGCCGGTGAGCCCGGCAGCGAGCGCCGCGGGCCCCGACGCAAAATTCTACCTCGCTCCGAACACCGAGTTGGCGTAGATCACGGTCCCCGTATCGCCCCAAGCGACATGCTCGCCGAGGTGCGGCTGGTAGATCGTCTGGTAGTTGATGCAGGTGTCGGCCGTGATCACGTCCATCTTGCGCAGGCAGGCGATCAGCTCTCTCTCCTTGCCGGCCTCGCGGGCGTCCTGCTTCAGCCGCTCGCAGTGCGCGAAATCGATGCAACGCGCGTTGGTCGTTGTGCCCACGACGCAGCGCGCGCCGAGCGCTGCCTGCTCGCGCAAGTAGTCGAGCCCGCCATCCCCCATCACCTCGATGTCGCCCATCATGTGGACGTTGCTGACGGGAACGAAGCGTTGCGCGCCCCAGAAGCGGCCGACCTCGACCTGGTAGGCGATCGCGCGCCGCACCGCCTCGCCGTGCTCACCCACGAGCATCGAGCGCTCCTCGCGGGTCAGCTGCACGCGCTACTCTCCCTTGCCGGGGTCAGGTTTGAAGTACTTTTCGTACTTTCCTGGCTCGTCCTTGTGCGCGTCGGCATCGGCCGGCGCCGTTCCCTTGCGCGTGATGTTCGGCCACTTGCCCGAGTACTCGGTGTTGAGCGCGAGCCAACGCTCGGCTTTCGGATCCGAGTCGGCCAGGATCGCCTTGGGCGGACATTCGGGTTCGCAGACTCCGCAGTCGATGCACTCGTCCGGATGGATGACGAGCATGTTCTCGCCCTCGTAGAAGCAATCCACGGGACACACTTCGACGCAATCCATGTACTTGCACTTGATGCAGTCTTCGGTGACGACGTAAGTCATGCGCTTGGCTCTTTCGACATGCGAACAGGAGAAATGAAAGGGCGTTGATTATCGCATTCGCGGCCCAATATCTGCCATAACGAGTTTGACGTGTACGAGGATTTGGCCATGGCTGCACACGCTGTCGACGTCACGACCGCCACGTTCGAGCGCGAGGTGCTCGATGCCTCGAAATCCCTGCCGGTGGTGGTTGATTTCTGGGCCCCCTGGTGCGGGCCTTGCCGCGTTCTGAAACCGATACTCGAGAAGCTCGCCGCGGAGTACGGCGGGCGCTTCAAGCTCGCCAAGGTGAACTCGGACGAGAGCCCCGATGTCGCCGCCGCATTCGGCGTGCGCTCGATCCCCGACGTGATGGCGTTCAAGGACGGCAAGCCCGTGTCGCACTTCCTCGGCGCCATCCCCGAGTCGCAGGTGCGCGCATTCATCGACCGGCTCATCCCGTCGCCCGCGGAGATCGAGCGAGCACGCGCCGCCGAGCTTCGCGAATCCGGCGATTCCTCCGGCGCGGAAGCCGCGCTGCGCAGGGCGCTCGAGCTCGATCCCGCGAACGACCCGGCGCGCATCGATCTCGCAGAGCTGCTGATCGAGGCGAAGCGCGCCGACGAAGCCGAGACGCTGCTCGCCGCGGTGCGCCCGAACATCGACTGGGATGCGCGCGTCGAGGCGCTGCAGGCGGCGCTCGCCTTTCTGCGCAGCCGGCAATCCGGGCCGGGCGAGGCCGAGCTGAAGGCGACGCTCTCCGCGAATCCGTCGGATCACGACGCGCGGCTCGCGCTCGCGAGCCTGCACGCCGGCGCGCACCGCTACCGCGAGGCGCTGGACGAGCTGCTCGAGATCGTGCGCCGTGACAAGGACTGGAAGGACGGCGAGGCGCGCAAGCAGATCCTCAACATCTTCAACCTTGCCGACAAGCAGCCCGACCTCGTTTCCGAGTATCGCAAGAAGCTGGCGGGCGCGCTCTACTGAAGCGGCGCGGCGGCGTGCTTAGAGGGTGGCGCCACAGCGTGTACTCCACGCTGATTCGCGCGCTGCGTTTGGCCGCGCTCCTCGGTACCGCGTTCTCCGCCTCGGCAACGCATACTCCCGAAACGGTCGCGGCGTGGGACTGCTGGATCGCCACAGACGATCCGGTTCGTATCCGCTGTATCGCCGATCGCGACAGCCTCGAGCGCGCCATCGCGGAGAATCCGGCGCAGGACCTGGAGGCGGTGCTGCTCGACGCGATCCACGATGCGATCCATCGCGGCGAGTTGCGTGACATCGACCGGCTGCTGCGCGACAACCCGGCCGTCTTGCGTCCGGGCTCGATGTGGACTGTCTATCTCTACACGCTGCCGACCCGGGAATCGTGGCTCGAAGGTCGACCCGCGACGCTGGTCCGGGCCGTGTTATGCCAGAACGATCGCTCTTGCCGCGTATTCCTGCGCGAGCGGCGCTGAGCGCAGGCCGGTGTGCTCAGCCGGCCGGGTGGAGCACGATGTCCCAGCCGAGCGCGAGGGCTCGCGAGTCCGCACCCGATGGGCGTTCTGCCGAATGCGCCGTCACGGCTCGGCGTTCCTCCCGGCCGAGGCTGCGATAGAGAAAATCCCCCTCGTTCGCGCGCTCGCCCTCGAAGAACATCTGCGTCACGAGCCGCGCGCCGCCGCCGGCAATTGCGAAATGGATGTGCGGAGTGCGGGAGGAATAGGGTCCGGGCTTGACCGTCCGCACCTGGTAGCGTCCCTCCGCGTCCGCGACCAGGACTCCGTAGCCCTGGAAATTCGGGTCGAGCGGCGCCGGGCTGCCGTCGGCGGGATGCGTGTACCGGCCGTGCGTGTTGGCCTGCCAAAGCTCGATCCGGGCGCCCGAGACCGGTCTGCCGCGCGTGTCGAGCACGCGGCCGCTGAGGTACAGAATGAGTCCCGCCGCAGTTCCGGCTTGTCCTGCAACCTGCGCGAGATCGGCGTCGCGGTCGGCCGGAAGCGACCTCGGATAGAACGGGCCGGCCGTCATGCGCGGGGTCGCGGGCGATCCGCCGCGGGCCGCCAGCACGCCCAACGAGGCGCCGAGCAGCCCGGCGCCGCCAAGCGCCATCACGCCGCCCAGCAGGCGACGGCGCGAGCGATCGGGCAATGCCGGCGTGCGTTGCATCGTTGTCATTTCAGGTTCAGCCCTTCCCGGACGATGCCCTCAAGCAGCTCATCGACCGCGCGCAACGCTGCGCGCGAAGCTTCGTCTGTGCCCGGGCCCATGCGCCGATAGACCGCATGCACGGTGCCGGGTTCCTGCGGCAGCACGTAGAGCGCGATCACATAGGGGCAGTAGGCGATGTTCACCGGGTCCGCCTCCATGGTGCGGCGCGAGACGATCGCCGAGCAGAACTGCACCGCCTCCGCCTTGAGGTATACGCGCTTGGCCGCGCCGACGTCCTTGCCCGTGCGCTCGAGCATGTTGCCGATGTAGGAGGTGTGATCGACGACGAGGCCGCGCCCTTGGATTGCGAGCAGGAGGTCCTCCTTGACCGTGTCGAAGTCTCCTGTGGTGCTGAATTGCGCGACCGGAGTCTGCGCGAGCGAGTGGCCTGCGGCGAGCGCAAGCGCAGCGATGGCAAAGCGAAAAGCAGTCATGCGGAGGAAGTGTACATCGCATCGGGCGTCGCCGCGTCGCACGCCTGCAGCACCCGGTGCGAAAGATGCGGCGCGTACAGTTCCTCGACCAGCGCGACGCGTGCCTCGAGCACCGCGCGCTGGTTGATCGATCCCTTGTCGGTCACCTCGCCGCGGTCGATCGAGAGCGGCTGGTCGACGATCATCGCGCGCCAGATGCGATTCGAGGCGCCGGTTCCCTTCAGCGCGAGGGTATCCAAGAGCCGCTGAAAGTAGGCACGCACGGAAGGCTCTGCGCACACTTCGGCGAGAGAGGCATCGGCGGGAAGGCCCGGGCAGAGCTTGCGGCACGAATCGAGGTGCGGAATGACGAGCGCGCCGAGCCGGTCGCGATCGTGGCCAGCGACGACGACGTCCTGCACGTAGGGCGCCCCCGCTGCGATCACGCGGGCGCGCAGCGGGCCGACGCTCACCCAGGTGCCGGTCGAGAGCTTGAAGTCCTCGGCGATGCGGCCGTCGAACATCAGTCCCTTCTGCGGGTCATCCGCGTCGATGAAGCGCGCCGCGTCGCCGCTCCTGAAGAAGCCGTCCTCGTCGAAGGCGGCCCGCGTCAGCGCCTCGTCGCGCCAGTAGCCGGGAGTGACGTTCGGGCCGCGGTAGCGCACTTCGAGCTTGTCGCCGACCGGTGCTAGCCGCAGCTCGGTTCCTGGAGCGGGGTGACCGATGCCGCCCGATCGCCCCGCCTCCCAGTTGGCGCAGATCGCGAACGGCGCGGTCTCGGTCATGCCGAGCCCGGTGATCATGAGGATCCTCTCGCGGACGGTCTTCTCCCCCGCCCTTTGCAGCGAATCCCAGATGGGCTGCGACAGGCTCGCCGCGGCGTAGAAGAGCATCTTGACACGCGAGAAGAAGGTGCGCGCGAGCGCCCGGTCGGCTT
>JBFGLA010000246.1:0-4395 GCA_041576355.1 Burkholderiales bacterium | reverse complement strand
GTCGCGGAACGAGATGACCCCGAGCAGCTTTCCGCCTTGCAGTATAGGCACGTAGCGCGCGCCGGAATCGAGCATCGTGCGCCGCAAGTCGTTGACTTCCATGTCCGGGCTCGCGGTGACCGGGTCGCGCACCATGTTGTCCGATACACGCTCGTCCCCGAGCGCGCCGCCGGCGCGCGCCAGGGCCTGCAACACCTCATGGAAAGTCAGCAGACCGACCATCCGTCCCTGTTCCATGACGACCAGCGAACCGAGATTTTCCTTCGCCATCGTTTCGACCGCATCAGCGATGCGGCCGGACGGCTCTATGTTAACCATGCGAGTGCCCTTGACCCGCAAGATCTCTTTGACTTGCATGATCGATTCCCCCTCGAGCGGTGCCCGGGAGAATATTAGTCCAATCGCGGACCGACGCAAAGGCGAGGCGGGCCGAAGCCGGCACTCCGCGCGATTCGTCGGCTGCTACGGGCAGCGCCGCTCTAGCTGCCGCAGCTCTCGGCGCAAGCGTTCGTCGCAGCGCGGGTGCTGAATGACGAAGTTTCGCAGAACGAGCTTCAACGCGAGGACGTGGTGGCGCTGCCCCTGGGCGTCCGCGGCGGCGATATCGTCCAGTATCATCGCCTTGATCCGCAGTTCGCCGCCCGGAGCGCTTGCCAGGTAGTTGCCCATTTCGGCCGCCGCAAGCTCCGGTATCCGTTCATGCTCGGCGATGGCGAGGACTTCCTCCTCGCTCAAACCGCATAGAGCGATGCAATCCTCGAGGCTCAGCATGTTGCCCTCCTGCCCCGTCGACCGGGATTCGATTTCCAAATAGCAGATCTGCGAAACGGCCGCTTGACCTGAGACAAGGAGGAGCGGGTTGGCGCTGTCGCGTGCGACCGAGGCATTTCTCATTGTGCGCCGCACCCTGCGCGCGACCGCCTAAGGATTCCGTCTAGCCTGCGTTTCGCTCCAGGACGCGCCGTGTGTGGAGCGCAATCATTCGTTCTTCGTCGGTGGCGATGACCCAGATCGCGACCGCGCTCGCGTCCAACGAAACGCGGCGCGAGGGATGGGTCTCCCCGGACGCGTTCGCCGACTCGTCAATCGCGACCCCGAGCCAGGCGGCGTCGCGACAGACTCGCGCGCGCACAGGCACCGAGTTTTCCCCGATACCCGCGGTAAACACCAGCGCGTCGAGGCCTCCGAGCGCCGCCGCGAGCGAACCGAGCTCGCGGCCGATCCGGTATATGAACAGATCGACGGCGCGCCGCGCCGATGGAGCGTCGCTCGCGAGCAGCTCGCGCAGGTCGCTCGAGATGCCGGACACTCCCAACAGCCCGGACTCGTGGTACAGCAGCCGCTCGATATCGCTGGCGTCCATCCCTTTGCGTTTCATCAGCCAGATCAGCACCCCGGGGTCGATCGATCCCGAGCGGGTCGCCATGGGTAGTCCATCCAGCGCCGTGAAACCCATCGTCGTCGCCACGCTGCGCCCCGCGCGCAGCGCGCACATCGACGCCCCGGCGCCGAGGTGAGCGACGACGGTGCGCCCCGCCGCGGCGCGCGGGTCGATGCGCCGCAGCTCGATCGCAATATGCTCGTACGAAAGGCCATGGAATCCGTAACGCCGCACCCCTTCGCGCGCGATCGATTCGGGCAGCGCGTAAGCTTGCGCCACCTCCGGCTGGCTGCGATGAAACGCGGTATCGAAGCACGCCACCTGGGGAAGCTCGGGCGAGCGCTCCTGCAGGACGCGAATCGCGGCGAGGTTGGCCGGCTGGTGCAGCGGCGCGAGACCGGACAACTGCTCCAGCCGATCGAGAACACGCGCATCGAGCCGCACCGGATCCGAGAACTCGACGCCGCCGTGCACGACCCGGTGCCCCACCGCGACGACACGCCCAAGCGCCTGGGCGCCGATCCAATCCATCATGAACGCGACCGCTTCGCCGAGCGCCAGTCCGCCCGCGGCCCAGTCGCGCGCGGCGATCGTCCGGCCCTGCGCGTCGCGCGCCGCGAACTGCGGCGCACGGTGCAGCTCCTCGATGCGCGCGCGCAGGCGCAGCACGGGGTCGCCGTTTTCGAGGGCGAACGCCGAAAACTTGAGGCTCGATGAGCCGGAGTTGACGACCAGTAGCGTGTCGCTCACGCTGGGAACGATGCGGCGCAGGTCCCGCGGCACTCCGCCCGAGCGCCTCAGCGCACGAGCAGCGTCGCCAGGCCGAGCAGCAACCCCATGCTGACGACATCGGTCGCGGTGGTGAGAAAGATGCTCGATGCCGTCGCGGGGTCGAACCCCAGCCGCTTTAGCGTCAACGGAACCATCGCGCCGGAAAGCCCGCTCGCGACGCACGAGCCGACCATCGCAAAGAACACGACCGCCGACAGGAGCAAGGCGTTGGCCGAGCCCTGACCCGACGCGACGATGTACATGCCCATGGCCGCGACCAGACCCACGCCCGCGCCGTTCATGAATCCCAGGCCCGCTTCCTTGATCACGAGCATGCGTTCCGATCCGGGTTTCAGCTCGCCCAGCGTCATTCCGCGCAGCGTGACTGCGAGCGCCTGGCAGCCCGTGTTGCCAGACTGTCCGGCGAGCACGGGCAGGAACAGCGCAAGGATCACCAGCCGATCCACCGTATCCTGAAAAAGGCCCACGACCGCGGCAGCGAGGAAAGCGGTGAGCAGGTTCAACTGCAGCCAGGGATGGCGCAGCTTGAGGCTCGCTTCCCAGGGTGTCGCCAGACGCTCTTCCTTATCGACGCCGACCATGGTACCGGGCTGGGCGGTGATCTCGAACGTTCTCGCCTCGAACATCGACTGTCCGCGCACCAAGCCGAGGAGCCGGCGCTCGCCGTCGACTACGGGATAGACGGGATAGTGACGGTCGAGCGCCTGCTTCATCGCCTCCTCGATCGGCGCGGAATCCCGCAGCGTGAAAGTATTCCGCAGCATGACCTGATCGAGCCGCCGCTCGCGCTCTTCGAACAGGAGGTCGCGCATGGTGACGATACCCGCCAGGCGACCCTCGCGATCGGCGACATAACAGTAGGTGACCTGAATGCCCTTCACGACTTCGCGCAGGGCATCGATCGTCTCGCCGACCGTCTTCTCGGGCGCGAATACCGCGAACGCCGGCTCCATCATGCGACCGACCGTACCGGGCTCGTAGCGGGCGTTGACCTCCCACTGGCGCGCAAGATCTGCCGGCGCCGCGGCGAGCGTGCGCGCGCGCGCATCCGCCGGGAGCGCGGCGATCAGATCTTGCGCGAAGGCCGGGCTGAGGCGCGAGATGATCGCGGCGACCTCGAGACCGTCCGAAGTCGCAAGCGCGGCCGCTGCATCCTCGGCCGAACGCAGCTTCATCTCGGCCGCCATCGCGGCAGCGCCTCTCTGGATGGTGGGACGATCAATCGACTCCACGGCCGCTCCCTTTTCCTGTCGTTGGGGCGGGCGGGATGATCTCGCGCCCGCGTGCGCGAGGCAAGCATTTGGCGAAGATCCGGAACCGCCGCTCCCTGTCGAATGAATTGCGGATCATCGACCGCACCGAGACGACTTTTGACCACATACTCGATTCACTCCGCGGACAAATTCACAGTTTGAGGTTCATTCTGGGGGCGGCTGGACTAACAAACCGGTCGGCGTCCATGGCAAAATCGCCGCGTGAGCGCACACGCCATCTCCGTTCGGCTTGCTGAAGTACGCGACGCCCATGTGCTGTCGCTGATGTCGCGCGACTATGTCGAGGCGGGGCTGGGCTGGAAGTACGACGCCGCGCGCCTGCTGCGCGCGATCCGCGACCGGGACATCGTAACGCTGGTGGCATGCGAGCACGACCGGATCGCCGGATTCGCGATCATGGAGTTCGGCGATGAGCGCTCGCACCTGGTGCTGATCGCGGTTCGCCCATCGCACCGCAGGATGGGAATCGGCCGCCGGCTGGTCGAGTGGATGGTGGAATCGGCGCGAACCGCCGGAATTCAGAGCATCCACCTGGAATTGCGGGCCCAAAACGAGGCGGCGCGGCGCTTCTACCGCGCCTTGGGTTTTGCCGAGACGTTGCTGGTGCCAGGGTACTACCGCGGCAAGGAGCCGGCGCTGCGCATGCTGCGCATGCTGCGTGCGCCCGGCCCGGCGGCCTACAGCTGGCACCCGCCCCGAACCGAAGACCTGTAGTCGGGCTTACCGGCTGCAGCCGGCTCGCCTTCCCTGGTTGGTTGTCCCCGTTGCGTTGCTGCATTGCAGCGCGTGGTTCCGTTACGACAAGAATGCCCCGTCCGACATTGTGTCTGGCGGCTGGGCAAATCGCTCGATGAGGAACTCGACGAAGAGGCGGACCTTGGCGCTGAGATGCTTGCGGCTCGGATAGACCGCGTAGATCGGCAGGGCCGGCGGCTCGAAGTCGGGCAG
>JBFGLA010000245.1:0-4418 GCA_041576355.1 Burkholderiales bacterium | reverse complement strand
GCTCCTGGCGGCACTCGGCGGCACGGCCGGGCTCGCCCTTGGCTGGGGCGCCGCGGCGGCGCTCGAGCTCGCCGTCCCAGCGCTCCCGGTGCACACGCCGTGGACTTATGCCGTGCTCGCCGAGCTCATGGCGCTCGCGGTAGGGCTTGCCGCCGGCGTGCTGCCCGCACGGCGCGCGGCGCGGCTCGATCCGGTGGAGGCGTTGCGGCGGGAGTGATTCGAAGGTAACTGCGCGCGCTCGCGTGACGAAGTTCCTTCTTCTAATGGTCCGCTTCGGGCCTTATACGGATCCTGCTCTAGAAGAAGACTTCGTAGTTGGGAGATCCACTCATGCAGGGCGTAGATAACAAGATCAAGATCGGAAAGTACCGGTGGCCACCATGGGCCATCGCCTTCGTATGGCCCGTTTTTGCGCTCGCCGGCGCGTTATTTCACGGGTATGTCGCACTCGGCAGGTTCGATCCGATATACACCGCCGTTATCTGCGGCGGGTTCGGTCTGGCCGGGTGGGTAGCCGGTCTTAGTCTTATCGCATTTGTCGAACGCACCCGCTCACTGACCGCGGGAGCGTTGCTCGGACATGTCGCGCTCGCCCCTGCTGCCCTTCAACTTGGGTTCTTGGGCGCAGGCGCTGCCGCCGCTGCAGTGGTTCCGAAGCTCGAAAGCGCTCTCGCAGCCCCGGTCTTCCTGGCAGTCTACGCGTTCGCATTGTTCATTTCGGCGGCGACGATACTCGTCGCCGGCACAGCATTCGGTATGGGGCTCCAAGTTGCATTGCGCCCGGTGCTAAGGCCGGTTGCCATGCGGCTTGCTCATCGAGCGCCATCGCGCGGATTCGTCGCTCGGATGGTTGTCTTGCTGGCCTTTCTCGCGGCTGCAGTGTTCTATGCGGATTCAATCGGCAGGCTTCCTTGGCCGGAAGCCAACGTGCCCGAGCGCTCGGCATGGCTCGATCGGGAGAAGACGCTCTTTGACTCGGTGCTCGCGCGCCAACGCTACGACATCGTCGTGCTCCCGGTGCGGAGCGACGGCCCTTCATTCGACCGTATCGAGCGCTCACTCATGACACGGTATCTCTCCGGGCGCGTCGCGCAACGCACCGCGTCGCGCCTGCCGGATCCGACGTTGCTCGCTCGCGCGTTGGGTGTCAGAGTTCGAGCCAGCACACTGGACGAGGCGCAGCGGCTGGCGTCGAAGACTGGCGCGCGAACGTTGATTGTTACCACGTTGCGACGCAAGGGGCCGACGTTCTCAGTTCACGCGACCCGATGGGCGGACGAAGGCGGCACCTGGCGCGAGGCCCGCAGTGCTTCGATCGAGGAGATTCGAAACGAGGGTCCCGTGATCCCATCAGCGGCTTTCCGCGACCACGCTGACGCCCTGCTGGACAAGCTCGGACTCCCGAAGCCCGAACTGGCTCCAGCACCGGCGGCCGAACACGAGACCCTGCAGTCTTGGAACGACCTGTCCACGCTCGCGCATGCCGAGGCACCTTCACCTCTCGATCGCGCCCTGCATTTGCAGGTCTTCGCTGCTCTGCACACGCGCGACTCGATAGAGGCGCAGACGCTCTGGGAGCGTTCGCTGCTTGCCTTGCAGCCCGCCTATGACGCTTCGCCGCTCGCGCGCATCGTCGAGGCTCGTGCGTACTTGCACCTGGGGCGACGTCCGTACGCCCTCGCGCGGCTCGGTGAGGTCGACTCGTCCGCCGCGCGCGCGCTGCGCGCCGCGCTGAACGGCGACGTGCCCGGGGCCGAGGTTGCGACATCCCAAATCGAGGACCCTGCGTTGCGCCTCGTCGCTGAAATCGAGCTCGTGGATCTTTACGAGGCGTATGGGCTGGGCTCCCGAATCGAAGCGCGGCGTGCGGAGCTCATCGCTCGGGGCTGGCTCGACGCCGAGCTTACGCGCCTGCGGTTCGCAATGAATGATTGGTTTAACCCGGAGATCCACTCACTCGTCGCAGTGCGGCTCGGATACGCAGACACCGGTCCTCAATACGTGAGGCGGCTTGCGATCGCCTGGATGCGCTGGCTGTACTGGTTCCAAGACGCGCCTCAGACCGACGGGCTGCGCATGGCGTCGGCGATCGAGCGCAGTTACAGAGGCCTCTGGATGGCAAGGGCGAAGGACGGCCTGATACGAAGCGAATCTGGAGAGCGGCTGTCAGAACTCGACTATTACGAGCTGCTTTACGCCCTGAACCGCGCCGCTGCACTCAAGACCGTGCAGTCGACGCTCCTGATGCAGGGACTGCCGCAGGTTGCCGATCAAATGATCAAAACACTTTACCCTGTGTACCGCGGACACCCTCATCTTACGTATCTCCATTCGCGTGCGCTTTTGGATCTCGGCAATCGGTCGGTGCTCGGACATCACCCGCGTCTGTTCTCGGCGAGCAGCGCGCTCGCGTTAGCGACGTACCGCTGGGAGGCCGGCGAGACGCGCCTAGCCCAATGGGCTGAAGCGCTGATCTATGAGCGCCCGTACCGGCCGTTCTCTGCCCACTTTTCTGAAGGCTTAGGTCCCGAGACCGTGCGCGACCGACTGGAATATGAGCGTCTGAGCTTCACTCGAGCCGAGCTGGACAGGAAGATCGTTGACGCGCGCCGGCGGCTCGAATATTCCGACCGCGACCCGTCCGCGCTCGACGAGCTTGTAAGGACACTGCGGCGCGCTGGACGCGGGGACGAAGCCGACCAGACGATTGCGCAGAATATGCATCGGTTCGTGGGCTCCCCCGTGCGTACCTCGATACTTGCTGAAACGCTGCACCACTCCGGCGAGCGCGACGGGATCGTCACTCTGTACCGCGACGCGCTGCGCCTCGACCCGGAGTCCTGGGCTGCGCGCTGGAAGCTCTCGGAAGCGCATGTGGAAAACCGGCAGTTCCACGAAGCAGAGGAACTCTTTCTCGCCTACCCGGGCTTTACCCGCCGCGAGCCAACCGAGATGGTTACGCTCGCCAACCGCGCAGCCGAAGCCGGCAGGTACCTATATCGGCAGGGGGAACGGCACCACGCCGCATCGCTGCTCCGGCTTTCGACGAGCTTTCGTACCGGCGCAGGGATGGAGATGCACAGCCACGAGCTGCTCGCGGCAATGGACGACAATCTTTCCGTGGCCGCGCAACACGCGCGCGCGATGGTCGAGCGTTATGGCGACAGCGCTGCGGCCGCGCGCTACCTCATCTACACCTCTCTGCTCGGTCAGGAGACGAGGGCCTGGGAAGAGTTCCGGACTCTGCATAACCGGTTCGGGGACGAGGAACCATGGCTGTTCGCGTTTGTCGCGCACCGCATGCAGGGGCTCGACGAACAAGGGATCGAGCAATGGGTCGTCGATTCCAAGTCGATCGATACGCGGCGCGATTATCTTTCGTCGGCGCTGCGCGAGCGCCACGCGTTCATGCTGCTGTTCTTGGATCGTGCACCCGCGGACGCAGCGGTGAAGGCTATGCAGCGCATCAGTGACTCGCTCAATCGCTCCCCCTACTACCCGGCCCTCGCCGCTGGTTACGTCGCTCTGCGACGCGGTCAGTACGCGCAAGCGGTCCCCGGGCTTAAGGGCATCCACGACGACCTGGAAAACATCAGCATGAATCGCAAGACAAGCTACAACGACGTCTTGCCCTATCTCGCGCTCGCCTACGCGGCTTCTGGCCAGGAGGCCGCGGCGACGCAGGTGCTCGACACGCATCTTGCCAACGTCGGCGAGGACGCCGACGTATTGATTGGCCGTGCGCTCGTTGACGGTGTCGCAGGCCGTCACGACGCGGCACTTCGAGCATTGCGGCTCGCGTTTCACCGTCTACCGCCGATTCGGACGAGATCGTTGTACCCGGGATACGTCCTACTCGAAGCCTGCGAGATGCTGCTTCAGCGAAGTGGGCTGGAGGTCTACCGGGAACTGATCGAGGATTTCGCGCCACGGCTGCAGGTCGTGCTGCCATTCTCATGGGCTGCGGCGTTCGAGGCCAAGTACGCTCGATTGCCCGATGCCCGGCAGCTGGCACTCTCGGCTGCCGCGATCCTGGATCCGCGCTCCGAGCGAATCAGCCAGTTTTCGAACGTCGAGCGCAATGCCGTGCGGGGCGCCGAGCGGCGCCACGGATCCCTGCTCGGGTCGGCGCGGCGTAAACCAACAAGCTGAACCGATCCGATCGACGCCGAGCCGCGGCGCTCCGGGGTCGCCGCGAGTCCGATCGCCTTACGCGTTTATCACAACCGCAGCGCCACCTTGTGCCAGAACGCGGAGAACCTGCGCCGCATGCTGCGTTCCGCCGCGGCGCCGACGAAGAAGAACACGGCAATCAGCACGAAAAGCTGCGGATTGGTGAGGAGCTGCCCCGCGACCGTCGCGAGCGCATCGAGCGAGGCGAGCGCCTTCAGCTTGGCGATCCAGCCCTGCTCGCGCGC
>JBFGLA010000244.1:0-4437 GCA_041576355.1 Burkholderiales bacterium | reverse complement strand
GCACAAATGAAGCAGCTGCTTGCCGCTCTTTTCGCCGCGCTGTTCGCGGCCGTGACCGTCCAGGCCGTCGCCGCGGACGACAAGAAGGAAGACAAGAAGGCCGAGAAGAAGGCAGAGAAGAAGGTCAAGAAAGAGGCGAAGAAAGAAGAGAAGAAGTAAGCTCTTCACTTCTCCAGGAAAGGCAGGGTATCTTCCCTGCCTTTCTTTTTTGCGGAGGCGCCCATGCGGACTGCGATCCTGGTCTCGGTCCTCTGCCTGATCCCGGGATCAGGCCGCTCGGAACTGCCTACCGTGCAGCTCACGGCCGGGATGCACCTGATACGCGCCGAAGTGGCGGATACGCCCCCGGCGCGCACGCGCGGGCTCATGCACCGCAAGGCGCTCGGGCAGAACGAGGGGATGCTCTTCGTGTTCGACGATGCGGCGGTGCATTGCATGTGGATGAAGAACACCTACATCCCGCTCTCGGTCGCGTTCCTGGACGAGCGCGGCATGATCATCAATATCGAACAGATGCAGCCGCACAGCGAGCAATCGCACTGCGCCACACGGCCGGCGCGCTATGCGCTCGAGATGAGCAAGGGCTGGTTCGAGCAGCGCGGAATTCGCCCCGGCATCCGGCTGCGCGGGCTGGACAAGCCGGCGCCCTAATTACGAGTCGTTCTTGCGCTTCGATGCGGAAGGCGGCGCCGCGGTCGTCTCCCGCGGTTCCTGCTCGTCGCGGTGTCCGTGCCGGTGGTGGATATCCGGGTAGTGCGGGTGGCCGTGTGCAAGCCGATCATGGTGGTGGGGATGTGCGTGCGGCTCGCGCCCATCCCAGCGGAAGTCGTGCCCATGCGCGTGGTGCTCGTCATGAACGTGCGCGTGCATGTGGTCCGTAGGTTCATGGATGTGGAAGTGCTCGTGGCGCTCGCTGACGTGCAGCCAGACCCCGGCGAGCATGAGCGCGCCGGCGACCCAGAACAGCGCGGCCGGCGCTTCGCCGAGCGCGCCGAGCGAGACCGCTACGCCGACGAATGGCGCCGTCGAGAAGTAGGCGACGGCGCGAGCGGTTCCGAGCCCGCGCAAAGCCACCACGAATAGGACGAGGCTCGCGCCATATCCGGCGAGACCGGTGAGCGCCGCAGCGAGGACGATCCCCGCTGCCGGCCAAGCGGCACCGCCGACGGCGGCGATGCCGAGATTGACCGTGCCGGCGACCGCGCCTTTGACCGCTGCGATCGTCACTGCGTCGCCGCCCGATATCCTGCGCGTCAGATTATTGTCGATCGCCCATGCGAGGCACGCGCCGGCGACTGCCAACACGCCCAGGCTCGGCCCGCCGGCAGTCCCCGGCTCGATCGACAGCAGCGCGCCGCCGGCGACGATCAGCCCCATTCCGAGCGCGATGCGACGGTCGAAATGCTCGCGAAAAGCGAACCAGGCGAGAAGCGCGGTGAATGCGCCTTCGAGGTTGAGCAGCAGTGACGCCGTGGAGGCCGGAATCTGCGCCAGACCGAGCATCAGCAGCAGCGGGCCGACGATCCCGCCGCACAGCACCGCGCCGGCGAGCCAGGGCAGGTCCGCGCGCGCGAGCGATGCGTAGCGCTCTCCGCGCGCGACGCGCGGGCGCACGAGCAGCCAGAGCGAAAGCCCGGCGCCGCTGCCGGCGTAAAGCAGCCCCGCCAGCATGACCGGCGACACGTCGCCGACAAGCGTCTTCGCCGCCGGCGTGCTCGCCCCGAAAAGAGCCGCCGCCGCGAGCGCGCTGCCGATCGCTGCCTTGCCGCTCGATCTCACCGGCAGGCCGGAAACAACAGCGGGGCGACTGGCGCCCCGCTTTTCCGGCTTTTCGAACGCGCTCTCAGAGACCGCCGTTCTGCTGCGCCACCATGCAGTACAGCATCGGAATCGACAGCAGCGTGTTGAGACGCGAGGTCAACATCGCGACTCGCGCCGCCTTGGCCTTCGCGTCGGCCTCGACCTGCACCATACCGAGCGCCTTCTTCTGGTTCGGCCAAATGATGAACCAGACGTTGAACGCCATGATCAGTCCCAGCCACATGCCGATTCCGATCGCGTGGAATGGCTTCATGAGCGAAAGCGCGCTGCCGATATATCCGTTCATCCCCGCGAGCAGCAACCCGGTGATGACGGTCGAAAGCGCCGACCAGCGGAACCAGAACAGGACGGCCGGTGCGATGACCTTGCTGATGGCAGGTTTCTGCTCGTCTGGGATCTTGGGCATCGAGGGGGTTTGGACGAAATTGAAGTACCACAGCAGTCCGATCCACATCACGCCCGAGAGCACGTGCAGGTAGCGCATGAAGAACGCCCACCACGCGTGCGTGCCGGCTTGGCCGAAGGTGCCTGCTATGGCCATGATGATGATCAGAACGACGACGCCAGCGGTGATCGTGCGGCCGAGCGATTGAAGAATGGCTCCCATCGAGGTCCTCCTTGTTGGTCTATGTCATTGGATAGGCGAAAAAAGTCTAGCACAGCCGGAATGCCCTTACCCGCCCCTGGGTAAGGGTCTTGGTGCCCATGCGCCGGATCCTGGGCCGCTCCAAGGTGGCGGGCGAACGCTACTGTGGTTCGATTTGAAGTACGAGGATCTGGTGCACGATCCGGCGGCGGTTCTCAAGCGGACTTGCGATTTTCTCGGCGAGAAGTACTCCGATTCCATGCTCGAATTCCACAAGTCCGAGATCGCCAAGTCACGAGGCGCGACCAAGGACCATAAGCCCTCGGACATCCCTACGTCATCATCCTGTCTGCGGTCGCGATCCTGACCTATACCTTCATCGTGCCGGTCTTCACCGGCAAGAGGCTTCTGGCCGAGTTCGCCTGGGGGCTGTTTGCCTCGGCGGGCGGCATCCTCGGCTCGTGGTGCGCGGCCAAGACGCAGCGGTTCGTTCCGCAGCACAGCTTGAAGCTCATGCTGGGCGGCATCACCGGGATCGCGGGCGCGCTCTACGTGGTTGATTTCCTCTATCCGCTTCCGTTCCGGATCTAGCCTTTACCCGTCGATCATGATGAAGCTCCTCATCCGGCTTCTTCCGCTCTCGCCCTTCATCATTCTCGCAGCGGCGGTCGCGGTCGCCGTCTATCACGTTCGTTACTACCGGTAGTCGTGCGCCGCCGACGGCCCCGCAAGTGCGATCGTCGGGGATCGCGCGAGTGCGAAATTCGTCTCGCCGGCTGTCGTGCGGGTCAATTTTTCTTTCCTCACGCATGACCTTCTTCACAGTTCTCTCATGAAGTCGCTCGAACACGCCGCTCGCGATGCGTTATATATATCGTGTCAGCAACGGCGTTGATTCAGGCGCGCGTTGCCAGCCTCGGCGGGGGGATCCGCAGAGCGGTTCGTGCATGACGTTGCTGGAATGGCGATCGGCATTCGTGCCGATCCCGCGCCAGCACGCGATGCATGCGTTCGACATTCTATTTTGCTTGCACACGCGCCTGGCGCGTAAAGGAGTGGCGGTCATGTTGCGGGTTTGCTTTCCGACCTTCAGTCTCAGGTCAAATTTCGATTCGAAGGCTCCGCGCTGCGAATCCGCGGTGGCGTGGACCATCAAGTCCCGGTTCTTCCTGCGCTGGATCGGAATGCTCGCAGCGGTGGGATTGATGGCGGCAACCGGCGCGCCCGTCTACGCGCAGGGCAAATCGCCTGCCAAACAGCCGCCCGCCAAGAAATCTGCCGAAGATGCTCCGCGCCTGATCTTCGCCGTCAACGAGGGCGCATCGGGGAACGTCGACGCCGCCGACATCATTCTGCGCTACAACGATCTCAAGGAAGTCATCGAGCGGGCGGCCGGCGTATCGCTGACCCTTGTCGCCGTGAGAGAGGTTAAGGTGCTGCGCGATTCGCTCCAGGCGGGCGCCTTCGCGCTGGCGCTGTCGCGGCCGGTGGACAACCTCGCGGTCGCGGTGCGCGATTACAAGTACCAGCCGATCGTGATGGCGAAGGAATCCGGCCAGGCCTTCTTTGTCGTGCCGAAGGATTCGGCGATCAAGTCGATCGGCGAGCTGAAGGGCAAGCGGATCGTGACTCCCGAGCAGGGGTCCTACATGTGGCACATCGTCAACGCGATGCTGCGCGACAACAAGTTCGCCGATGTCGACCTCGAACGAAAGACCATGCGCGACCAGGCCGCGATCGGCTGGTCGGTCAATAACGGCTTTTTCGATGCCGGCGTGGTCGCCTCGTTTTCCGGCATCGGACGCAACTGGGAGAAACAAGGAGGCCGCATCATCGCGAAGAGCCGTGACGTTCCGGTCACGCCGCTCATCGCCTCGCCGGTGTTTTCTGCCGCCCAGATCGACCGCATGCGCAAAGCGCTGGTCGCCCTGAACGACACGGATGCGGGACAGGCGATGTTCAAGCGCTTCGGGATTTCGGGGTTCAAGGAAGCCGAAGCGGCGCCGCTCATCGAGCTGCTCGACTGGCTC
>JBFGLA010000243.1:0-4467 GCA_041576355.1 Burkholderiales bacterium | reverse complement strand
CGATAGTCGTTGACGTTGGTATAGGTCGGCCCGGTCACGACGAGGTCGCCGAGCGCGGAGAAGAAGCCGTAGCTGTCGTTTGCGGCGAGCAGCTTCTTCGCATCGATACCGGCTGCGCGTGCGCGAGAGAGCGAGTCCTGCGCGAGAAGCGCCCCCGCATTGTCCTCGGAGCCGTCGATACCGTCGGTATCGGCGGCGATGGCGTGCACGTCGCCGACTCCATCGAGCTCGATCGCGAGCGAGAGCAGAAACTCGGCGCAGCGCCCGCCCCTCCCGCTCTCGCCGCGAACGGTCACGGTGCATTCCCCGCCCGAGATGAGCGCGACCGGGGGCCGGATCGGCTCGCCGTAGCGCCTGATTTCCCGCACCAGCGCGGCCATCACCTTGGCGACTTCTGACGCCTCGCCGGTGATCGTGTCGCCGAGGATGACGGGCCGGATGCCGCGCTCGCGAAACACCGCACCCGCCGCTTCGAGCGAGCGGTGCGCGGTCGCGATGACGCGGTTCTCGACCCGAGCGAAGACCGGATCGCCGGGCTTGGGGGTCTCGGCGACCTCGCCGCGGGCGCCGGCCTCGAGCCTGGCGCGGACCGGGGCGGGTGGATCGATCCCGTACTTGGCAAGCACGTCGAGCGCGTCGCGGTAGGTCGTGGGGTCGGGTGCGCAGGGACCCGAGGCAATGTGAGTCGGGTCGTCCCCCGTGACATCGGAAATGATCAATGCGAGCACTCGCGCACGGCTCACGGCCGCGAGGCGCCCGCCTTGGATGACCGAGAGGTGCTTGCGCACGATGTTGATTTCCTGGATCGTCGCTCCGCAGCGCAGCAGCTGCGCGGTCACCGCCTTGAGGTCGGTCATCGAAATGCTCCCGGCAGGAAGCGACAGCAGGCTCGACCCGCCACCGGAGATGAGCGCGATCAGCAAATCCCGCTCACCGAGCGAGCGCACACGCTCGATCACTTCGCGCGCACCGGCCTCGCCCGCGTCGTCCGGCACCGGGTGTCCCGCTTCGATGACGCGAATGCGCTCGGTCGGCAGGCCATGGCGGTAGCGCGTGATCGCGACGCCTTCGAGCGTGGCGGCTTTGGGCCAGACGCGCTCCAGCGCGAGCGCCATCGAGGCCGCCGCCTTGCCGGCGCCCACGACGAGCGTGCGCCCGCCGGACGCGTGATCAGGCGGGGGCGGCAGGTGCGCCTGCAGAATCTGGAGTGGATCGGCGGCTGCGACCGCCGCGCGGTAGCTCGCGAGCAGCAATTCGCGCATCGCGACAGGCGAGGTCAAGGGGAGCCGCCGGATCTCGTCGAATCGGCCGCGCGCGCTCGGGTCAGAAGCTCTCGCCCTCGGCCTCGCGCCCGAGGTCGTAGAGCCGCGGGTAGGTGGCGCGGAACACGCGCCGGATCTCGTCAGCGGGAACATCGGCGAAGCTGCCGCGCTCGCGCAGGTATTCCATGTGGCGCCGGTCGTCCTGGTCGAAGGGGTGGAAGATCGAATCGGTGCGGCCGTCGAACTCGAGCGGCTTGACGCGGAAACGCTCGCACAGCTTGAGATTGAACGCGGGTGTGGCCTTCACCCATTTGCCCTCGAGAAGAATCTCCGCATAGCCGTGGAATACGAAGAGGTCGGTGCCCATGAATTCGGCGAGCCGAGGCGTGGTCAAGTGGTTCTTGACGTCAGCGAATCCGACTCGCGCCGGGATTCCCGCGGCGCGGGCGCAGGCGGCGAGCAGCGCGGCCTTGGACACGCACCAGCCTTCGCCCCGCTCGAGGCAGGCCGAGCCGCGGTAGCTCTCGTCGAGCATGAAATCCTGGAACGGGTTGTAGCGCACGGCGTCGCGAACCGCGTAGTAAAGCGACACCGCTCGCTCGCGGTCGGAAGCGCCGCGCGCGTGCTCGCGCGCGAAGTCCGCGACCGTTGGATGATCGCTGTCGACGTAGTCGCCCGGGCCGAGATAGCGCGCTTCCGGCTCCATCAGCGGTCCAGCTTCTTCAGACGTCGCGCGCCCGTGAAGAGCGCGCTCGACTGGTCCGCGAGCCCGTCGACGACGGAGAAGTGATTCGCTTCGGGCATGCGGATGTCGCCCGCGAAGGCCGCCCGCCAGCGCTCGCCGAGGAGCGCGTTCTGGCGCCGGAACTCGGAGCTCTCGCGTCCGCCGACGCAGGTCATCACCGGCGCGCGCGTCGCCGGCGAAATCAAAGCGGGCGAAGCCTTGAGCGCGGAATCCGGGTCGAGGTGCAGATCGGCCTGCAGCCAGTCGATGTCGAGGAGCGGGCGCAGATCGTACACGCCGCTCACCGCCAGCGCGCCCTTGTACAGATCCTTCGGCAGCTGCGGATCGAACACCGGCCAGAGCGCGCACATCATCATCGCGGCAAGATGGCCGCCGGCGGAATGACCGCCGACATACAGGCGATCCTGGTCCATGCCGTAATCCTCGGCGTGCAGATAAAGCCAACGCGAGGCGCGCAGCAGTTCCCGCACGATTTCGAGCAGCGTTACCTTGGGGCAGAGATCGTAGTTCACGACTGCGAGCGAGACGCCGGCGTCGACCCAAGCCGGGGCGAGGAACGAAAAGTCGCTCTTGTCGAGCGAGCGCCAATACCCGCCGTGAATGAACAGCATGCAGGTGCCATCGCCCTTGCGCGCGGGAAAGATGTCGAGGCTTTCCCCAGGCGCGTCGCCGTAGCGGCGGTCCAGGTAGCAGATCATCGTATTGCGGGCGCGGCCCGACGCTTCGGCCCAGCGCGCGAAGTACTGCGGGTGCTCGGGGACGAGCTCGCGGTTGTTGTACTCCCGGCGGTAGAACGCCGGGTCGTCCAGGGCTCTCGGGCTGCTCCTCGGATCGCGCATCGTCTGCGCGGATTCGGCTGACCGGGCCGACGCAACTCGCATTTTCACTGCCGCCTTTCCCGCCATATGCCCAACGCGACCTGCGCCGGCCGGTCGGAGAAGGAAAAGAGGACGCACTCGCTCTCGGCCTCGAAACTCGCCGGGTGCCAGGACGGGACCACGAAAGCGTCGCGCGGCGCGAAATCGAAGGCTTGCTCGCCGATCCTCACCTTGCCTGTGCCCTCGGCGACCGAGTATACGGTCGCGTCGGTCGAGCGGCAGGGTTCCGACCGATATTTCGCTGGGAGGAGCTGCATGAAAGTCCCGATCGTCGGCATCGCGGGTCCGCCCGTGAGCGGGTTGATGAACTGCATCTTCCAGCCGTGACAAGGGTCGGGATCCTGGTTCTTCGCCAGCGCTGCGAGCGTCTCTCGGCTGCGCGCGTACGGGTAGTTGAAGATCGGCGAAGTCCGGCGCGAGGGCAGCGGTTCCAGCGGAACCATGTTCTGTCCGTAGCGGAGGTACGAATCGCCCTCTGGCTTGGAGACCGGCTGCACGTCCTCGGGATGGTTTTCGGCGAACTGCGCGTCGAAGAGCTGCAGGATCTGCATGTCGAGCCCGTCCATCCAGACGACGGGCTCGTTGCCCGGGTTGCCGTGATCGTGCCAGGTCCAGGACGGCGTGATGATGAAATCGCCCGGATGCATCGTCGTGCGCTCGCCGTCGACCGCGGTATAGGCGCCCGAGCCCTCGACGATGAAGCGCAGCGCCGACTGCGTATGCCGGTGGCTCGGCGCGATCTCGCCGGGGAGTATCAGCTGCAGTCCGCAGTACAGGCTACGCGTGATCGCGGACTGGCCGCGCAGCCCGGGGTTTTCCAGGATCAATACGCGCCGGATCGCTTCCTTGGCGCTGATCACCTGCCCCGACTCCATGACGTACGGCCGGACCCGCTCGTACTTCCAGAGCGCGGGCTTGCAGGGGGTCTGGGGCTGCGGCGGGACGAGGGCGTGCAGGACCTCCCAGAGCGGGGCCAGGTTGTCCTTGTCCATGCGCCGATAAAACTCCTGCCTTGCGGCGCCGGCATTGAGCTGCGGCACGCTTGCCATCCATCCCCCCGGCCAGGAAGGCCGAAAGGAAGCATTTTCACCCGAGCGCCCTGCCGCTGCAACGCAGCGTAGCGGAACAGAGGGCTTTTGCCCTGGGAGCGGGCTCTCCAGGTGGTTGGGGCTATTGGCCCGCCCGGGGGTACCCGGTGTCCGGGTTCGTCCAGCGCAGGTAGCGGTCTTCGATGCGAGGGCGGGCGATTCGATCGTCGCACCTCTCGCAAAGAAAGTCGCATCGGCAAATGCGTGCGAAAAAAAGGCCGCGCCCCCATAGGCAATAGTTCCGGTTTCCCCTATGGCGAGTGCCCGCACCCCGCTTGCCGCGACCTATACTCGGCGCCATCGCAATGTCTTCGCGTTTTCAGGGAGAAAGCAGATGCGTCGATACTTGACTGCGCTGGGCTTGAGCGCACTTGCGCTGCTGGTCGGCTGTGCCGGCGGCGGGCACGGGCGCGACATCAACGACCCCGCGAATTCGCTGGTGTTCGGTTTCGTCGACATGTCGGATGCGCCTACGAAGATGACCGGCGCCCAGG
>JBFGLA010000242.1:0-4493 GCA_041576355.1 Burkholderiales bacterium | reverse complement strand
CGGGGAATGGCTGCACGGTGAAGCGGTGGCAGCCGGCATGGTCATGGCCGCCGAACTCTCGGTGCGCTTGGGCCTGATCGGTCATGACGACGCACGGAGGGTGCGATCGCTCGTGCAGCGCGCTGGGCTGCCGATCGAAGGGCCGCCGCTTTCCTGCGAGCGTTACTTCGAGCTGATGGCGGTCGACAAGAAAGCCGCTCGGGGCCGGGTGCGCTTCGTCGTCCTGGAGGCTATCGGGCAGGCGGCCCTGCGGGACGATCCCGGCGAGACGCGCGTACGCGCCGCCATCGAGACGTGCACGGCCGCTAACCCGGTCGGCTGAGCGGCGCTTCTTGTTCCGCCTCTTGTCGCTAAGAGTCTGCCTCTGTATATTTCTCGGTTCGCCTGCCGTTCTTGTGCAAAGCAGCGATAACTTGGAAGGTTGTTAGATATCATGGGGTTGGCTATGGAGACCGCGTCGCAGGGACTGTACGATCCGAGATACGAGCACGATGCGTGCGGCGTCGGCTTCGTGGCCAACATCAAGGGCAAGAAATCCCACAGCATCGTCGAGCAGGGGCTCACGGTGCTACGCAATCTGACCCATCGGGGCGCGGTCGGCTGGGACCCGAAGCTTTCCGACGGCGCGGGAATCCTGATCCAGGTCCCGGACAAGCTGTTCCGCGAGGAGATGGCCAAGCAAGGCGTCAAGCTGCCGCCGGTCGGCCAGTACGGCGTCGGAATGGTGTTCCTGCCGCGTGAGCCGGCTTCCCGGCTCGCTTGCGAATACGAGATCGAGCGCGCCATCAAGGATGAGGGCCAGGTTCTGCTCGGCTGGCGCGATGTGCCGGTAGACAACTCGGATCTCGCCGAGTGGGCGAAGAACGTCGAGCCGGTGATCCGGCAGGTCTTCGTCGGTCGCGGCAAAGGCGTCACGGTCACCGATGCCCTCGAGCGCAAGCTCTACATCATCCGCAAGAGCGCGGGGCACGCCATCCAGGCGCTGAAACTTGCGCATGGCAAGGAGTTCTACGTGCCGTCGATGTCGGCGCGAACGATCGTCTACAAGGGGATGCTGCTCGCCTACCAGGTCGGCGAGTATTACCTCGACTTGAAAGATCCGCGCGTCGAATCGGCGCTCGCGCTGATTCACCAGCGCTTCTCGACCAACACCTTCCCTTCGTGGGACCTGGCGCATCCTTTCCGACTGATCGCGCACAACGGCGAGATCAATACGCTGCGCGGCAATGTGAACTGGATCAGGGCGCGCCAGGGTGCGATTCTCTCGCCGATTCTCGGCAAGGATCTGGACAAGATCTGGCCGCTCATCTACGACGGCCAGTCGGATTCGGCCTCCTTCGACAACGCGCTCGAGCTGCTGCTGATGAGCGGCTACTCGGTCGCGCATGCCATGATGATGATGATCCCGGAGGCGTGGGAGAACCACACGCTGATGGACCCGGCGCGGCGCGCGTTCTACGAGTACCACGCCGCCATGATGGAGCCCTGGGACGGACCCGCGTCGATCGCCTTCACCGACGGTCGCCAGATCGGCGCGACCCTCGATCGAAACGGCTTGCGGCCCTCGCGCTACTTCGTGACCGACGACGGGCTGGTGATCATGGGATCGGAGTGCGGCTGCTTGCCGGTGCCCGAAGAGAGAATCGTCAAGAAGTGGCGCCTGCAGCCCGGAAAGATGTTCCTCGTCGACCTGGAGAAGGGCCGCATCGTCGATGATCAGGAGCTGAAGGATGCGCTCGCGTCGGCGAAGCCCTACGCCGAGTGGATCGACCGTATCCGCGTCAAGCTGGACGAGTTGCCCGCGCCCAAGGAAAAGTGCGAGTCGCCGCGCGAGACGTTGCTCGACCGGCAGCAGGCGTTCGCCTACACTCAGGAAGACCTCAAGTTCCAGCTCCTCCCGATGGCGCAAGCGGGAGAGGAGCCGATCGGCTCGATGGGCAACGACGCTGCGCTCGCGGTGCTCTCGCGCCGGCACAAGACGCTGTACCACTACTTCAAGCAGCTCTTTGCGCAGGTGACGAACCCGGCGATCGATCCGATCCGCGAGGAACTCGTGACCTCGCTCATCTCGTTCATCGGACCCAAGCCCAACCTTCTCGGGATAGACGAGACCAACCCGCCCCTGCGGCTGGAGGTGAGCCAACCGGTGCTCGATTTCGAGCAGATGGAGGCCATCCGGCACGTCGAGAAGTACACCGACGGCAAGTTCCGTTCGTGCGAGCTCGATATCACCTATCCCCTCGCCTGGGGTCGCGAAGCGATCGAGGCGCGCCTCGCATCGCTTGCCGCGCAGGCGGAGGACGCGGTGCGCTCGGGCTACACGATCATCATCATTTCCGATCGCAAAATGGACCGCGAGCGGGTGGCGATCCCGGCGCTGCTCGCGCTTTCCGCGATCCACCAGCACCTCGTCAACAAGGGGCTGCGCACTTCGACCGGCCTGGTCGTGGAGACCGGCTCAGCGCGCGAAGTGCATCACTTCGCGCTGCTTGGCGGCTATGGGGCGGAGGCGGTGCATCCCTATCTCGCTTTCGAGACGGTCAGCAATCTGGCTGCGAGCGGGCAGCTCGGCGACATCGATGCGAAAAAGGCGTGTCAGAACTTCGTGAAGGCGATCGGCAAGGGCCTGAAGAAGGTCATGTCCAAGATGGGTATCTCGACCTACATGTCGTACACGGGCGCGCAGATTTTCGAGGCGATCGGACTCGCGCGCTCGCTCGTCGACAAGTACTTCGCCGGAACGACCTCCAACGTCGAAGGGATCGGCGTGTTCGAAGTTGCCGACGAGGCGATCCGGGCGCACAAGGCGGCGTTCGGCGACGTTCCGGTGCTCGCTGGTGCGTTAGATGCCGGCGGCGAGTACGCCTACCGGGTGCGGGGCGAGGAGCATGCCTGGACCCCGGATTCGATCGCCACGCTGCAGCATGCGACGCGCCGCAATTCCCACGAGACCTACCGGGAGTACGCGCGCCTGATCAACGACCAGTCGGTGCGACACCTCACCTTCCGCGGCTTGTTCGAGTTCCGCTTCGCGCGCTGCGAGCCGGTGCCGATCGATGAGGTCGAGCCGGCGAGCGAGATCGTCAAGCGCTTTTCGACCGGCGCGATGTCGCTCGGCTCGATCTCGACCGAGGCGCATACCACGCTCGCAATCGCCATGAACCGTATCGGCGGCAAGTCGAACACCGGCGAGGGCGGCGAGGATCGCCGCCGCTACGCGCCTGTCAGTGCCGGCGAGACGCTGCAGTCCAAGCTCGGCGCCGAGCGGGTCGTGGTCGACATTCCGCTCAAGGAAGGTGACTCGCTCAAGTCGAAGATCAAGCAGGTCGCCTCGGGGCGTTTCGGCGTTACGACGGAGTATCTGGCGAGCGCCGAGCAGCTGCAGATCAAGATCGCGCAGGGGGCGAAGCCGGGCGAGGGTGGCCAGCTTCCGGGCCGCAAAGTTTCGGAATATATCGCGGAGCTGCGCTATTCGACCCCCGGCGTCGAGCTGATCAGCCCGCCGCCGCACCATGACATCTATTCGATCGAGGACATCGCGCAGCTGATCCACGACCTGAAGAACGCCAACCCCGAGGCAGCAGTGAGCGTCAAGCTCGTCTCCGAAGTCGGAGTGGGCACGATCGCCGCCGGCGTGGCGAAAGCGAAGTCCGACCACGTCACGATCGCCGGTCACGACGGCGGTACCGGCGCATCGCCCTGGTCCTCCATCATGCACGCCGGCACTCCCTGGGAATTGGGGCTGGCCGAGACGCAGCAGACGCTCGTTGCGAACCGGCTGCGCGGCCGTATCGCGGTGCAGGTCGATGGCCAGATGAAGACCGGGCGCGACGTCGTGATCGGCGCGCTTCTCGGCGCCGACGAGTTTGGCTTCGCCACCGCGCCGCTGGTGGTCGAAGGCTGCATCATGATGCGCAAGTGTCACCTGAATACGTGCCCGGTCGGCATTGCTACGCAGGACCCCGTGCTGCGCCGGAAATTCGAAGGCAAACCCGAGTACGTGGTGAACTACTTTTTCTTCGTCGCCGAGGAAGCGCGCGAGTTGATGGCGAAGCTCGGCATCCGAAAGTTCGAAGAGTTGATCGGCCGTAGCGACCTGCTTGACACGCGTAAAGGCATCGAGCACTGGAAAGCGAATGGGCTCGACTTCTCGCGAATCTTTCACGCGCCGGAGGCCCCAGCGAACGTAGCGCGCCGCCACTGCGAGACGCAGAACCATGGGCTGGAGAAGGCTCTCGACAACCGCTTAATCGATCTGGCGCAGCCCGCGCTCGAGCGCGGCGAGAGCGTGGTCATCGAGACGCCGATCCGCAACACAAACCGTACGGTGGGCACGATGCTCTCGGGTCGCGTCGCGATGCGCTATGGCCACGTGGGGCTGCCCGATGAAACGATCCATGTGCGGCTCGCGGGCTCAGCTGGCCAGAGCTTCGGCGCGTTCCTGGCGAAGGGCGTGTGGCTCGATCTGATCGGCGACACCAACGACTACTGCG
>JBFGLA010000241.1:0-4506 GCA_041576355.1 Burkholderiales bacterium | reverse complement strand
TCGCTTCGTAGTTGCCGGTGTCGTACTGCAGCGCGACCGGCGTCTGGTAGGGGAAGCTGCGCACGAAATTGCGCCGCCGGATTTCGGCCGGGTCTATCTTCAGCTCGCGCGCCGCGGTCTCAACCAGGCGCTCGACCACGTAGGCCGCCTCGGGACGTCCCGCGCCGCGATACGCGTCCACCGGCGCGGTGTTGGTGAATACCGCGGTGACCTCGCAGTGGATCACCGGGGTCGTGTACTGGCCGGCGAGCAGCGTCGCGTACAGGATGCTCGGGACGCTCGAGGCGAAAGTCGACAGATACGCACCGACGTTCGCCGTGGTCTTGACGCGCATCGCGAGAAACTTGCCGTTCTTGTCGAGCGCCAGCTCGGCCACCGTGACGTGGTCGCGCCCGTGCGCGTCGGAGACAAACGACTCGTTGCGCTCGGCGGTCCACTTGACCGGGCGGTTCAACTGCTTGGAGGCCCAGGTGACCACCACGTCCTCGGCGTAGAGAAAGATCTTCGAGCCGAAGCCGCCGCCGACGTCTGGAGCGACCACGCGCACTTTGTGCTCGGGCAGCCCGAGCACGAACGCGGTCATCAGGAGCCGCTCGACGTGCGGGTTCTGGTTCGCGACGTAGAGGGTGTAGCTGTCGTCGGCGCGGCTGTACAGGCCGTTCGCCGCGCGCGGCTCCAGCGCGTTCGGGATCAGGCGGTTGTTGATGAGATCGAGCTTGGTGACGTGCGCCGCCTTGGCGAACGCGGCGTCCACTCCCGCCTTGTCGCCGAGCGCCCAGACGTAGCAAGTGTTGTCCGGCGCGAGTTCGTGCAGCACCGGCGCGCCCTTCGCGCGCGCCTTGGCGGGATCGACCACGGCGGGCAGCACGTCGTAGTCGACCTCGACCGACTCGGCGGCGTCTTTCGCCTGCTCGATCGACTCGGCGACGACGACCGCGACTTGATCGCCGGCGTGGCGCACCTTGCCCTGCGCGAGGCAGGGGTGCGGCGGCTCCTTCATCGGCTGGCCGTTGACGTCGGTGATGAGCCAGCCGCAGGGCAACCCGCCCACCTTGGCGGCGGCAAGGTCCTCGCCCGTGTACACCGCGAGCACACCCGGCATCTTCGCCGCTTTGTCCTTCTTGATCGATTTTATCTTCGCGTGCGCGTGCGGCGAGCGCACGAACGCGGCATAGGTCTGGCGCGGCAGCGTGACGTCGTCGGTGTACTGGCCCGCGCCGGTGAGAAATCGGTAGTCCTCTTTGCGCGCAACCCGCGCGCCGATGAGAGACGTGCTCATGTTTTCTCCTTACCTCGCCCCGGCCATGGCTTTGGCGCCGGCCGAGATCGACTTGACGATGTTGTGATACCCCGTGCAGCGGCACAGGTTGCCTTCGAGGCCCGCGCGGATCTCCTGCTCGGTCGCGTTCGGGTGGCGCTTGGCGAAGTCGATCGCGTTCATCACCATGCCCGGCGTGCAGAATCCGCACTGCAGGCCGTGGTGCTCCTTGAACGCAGCCTGCATCGGATGCAGGGTGCCGTCCGGCTTCGCCACGCCTTCGATCGTCACGATGTCCGCGCCCTCGGCCTGCATCGCGAGCATCGAGCACGACTTCACCGCGCTTCCGTTCATCAGGACCGTGCACGCGCCGCACTGCGCGGTGTCGCATCCGACGTGGGTTCCGGTGAGCCGCAGGTGCTCGCGGATGAGCGTGACGAGCAGCGTGCGCGCCTCGACCTCCGCGCTCACGGGCTTGCCATTGACCTTTATGGATACCTTGACTGCCATGTCGCCTCCTGGAGAAGGTTTCTTATCGAATGGGAAGATCGCCGAGCCGGACCGCGTGAGATGAGATTCGAATTCCGGCTGTGTCGTGTGAATAACTGCACGCCTATGCTAGCGAAGGCGCTCCGCGAGGGCAATGGTGCGCCGCCACAAACCGCCTCGGAAGCCGACTTTCGCCGCGGCGGACGCCGAGGGTGCGCGCTATCATTGCACCGCAATGCGCATATTGATCGTAGAAGACGACGCCGATCTCTCGCACTGGTTATCCCGGATCATGGAAACCGAGGGCTACGCGGTCGAAGTGGTTGACAAAGGCAGGCAGGCCGTGCTCGTCGCGACCCAGCAGGATTTCGACGTCGTCATTCTCGATATCGGGCTGCCCGACATCGACGGGTTCGAGGTGCTGCGGCGCCTGCGCGAAGCCGAGCAGAACATGCCGGTCCTCTTCCTCACCGCGCGCGATACGCTCGATGATCGCGTGCACGGGCTCGATCTGGGCGCGGACGATTACATGGCGAAACCGTTCGAGGCGCCGGAGCTCGTCGCGCGCGTTCGCGCGCTCATCCGGCGCGCCCAAGCGCGCACGGGCTCCAAGATCGCCCACGGGCCGCTAGTACTCGACACCGTGGCGCGGCGCGCCTTCCTCGCGGGGCATCCGCTCGAGCTGTCCGGGCGCGAGTGGGCCGTGCTCGAGGTGCTGCTCGCGCGCGTCGAAAAGGTCGTTTCCAAGGACGCGATCATCCAGGCCGTCGCGACCTGGGGCGAGGACCTGTCGCCGAACGCGATCGAGGTCTATGTTTCCCGCCTGCGCGCCAAGCTCGACCCCGCCGGAATCCGGATCCGGACCGTGCGCGGTTTCGGCTACATGATCGAAGAGCGCCGGCAAGAGCATTAAGCGCTTCGCGGCATCCCCGCGCCGTCCGGTGCGGGATGAGAATCGCTCCGCCGCATAGCGCGGCGAGTTTCCTGACATCGCCCTCGCGCGGCATCCCGGCCGCCTGTTTCCCAATTCGATATTGGCATAAGAATAAGAAATGTCGCCGCGAGCGGTTCGTCGCGCGGCGCGTGTCAGAGGAAAGAGCAAGAACCGCAGCCGGAAAAACTTGAGCCTCTCTGACGAAAATTTTAGATCTGCAATTGAATTCGATGAAGCGCGGCGGAACATTTCATAGAGTTTTGCCCCAACCTGACGGAAAGGACAGGTTCTCCCTGTACGAACGCTATAGCCTTCTCTCTATGCGCGATCGCGCGCGGCGCGTTGCAGTTGAAGACGAGCCGAAGCGGCGAAGCGCGAGTTACGCAACGGAAGGAAGGAGAGCATCGAGTGTCGAACCGGGCGCCCCGGAGCCTGCGCGCGACCCTGCTGAGGGTGGTGCTGCCGCCGATCGCCGGGCTGGTCGCGTTCCACGTCCTGGTCGCGGACTATCTCGCGCTCGAGCGGGCTCATGATGCCTACGACGAGTCGCTCGTCGACGTCGGAATCGCGCTTGGGGCGCACATCCGGGTCTCGGAAAAGGCCTACAGCTTCGACGTTCCGCAAGCGGTCGATCGCGCGCTGCGCGTCGACCGGCACGACACGATCTATTACCGGGTGCTCGACCCCTACGGCCGGGGAATCGGCGGCGATCCGGGGCTGCGCACGCCGACGCCGGGCGAAACGGCGAGCGGGCGCGTGATCGCCTATCCGTCGCATTTTCTCGGCAACCCGGTTCGCGTCGTGTCCTTGCCGGTGCCGTGCGGACAGCGGATGTGCTCGGTGCAGGTCGCCGAGACGACGCAAAAGCGCGCCAGCTTGCTGCGCAATGCCGTTCTGACGAGCCTCGTTCCCGAGCTCCTGATCGCCTTGGCGGCGATCGCGATCGTTTGGTTCGGCTTGCAGCGCGGGCTCGCTCCGCTCGCCCGACTGTCGGAAGAGATCCGGTCGCGCTCTCCGTCGGATCTCAAGCCGATCGACGCAAGCCAGACTTTCGCCGAGGCGCGGCCGCTCGTGGCCGCGCTCAACCAGTTTCTCGAGCGCGCGGACGAATCGAACCGCAATCAGCAGCGCTTTCTCGTCAATGCCGCACACCAGTTGCGTACGCCGCTCGCGAGCCTGCAGGCGTATCTGAATCTGGTTCCGGAGGCCTCGCTGCCGCCGCAGGCGCGCGCCGACCTCGAGCGCGTGCGCGAGACCACGGCGCGCACGGCGCGTCTCGCCGAACAGTTGCTCGCGCTCGCCCGCGCCGAGCCCGGCGGCCTGCGCCGCGAGGCGCCCGTTCCGCTCGACCTCAAGCGTCTCGTCGAAGACGCCGCCGACGAGTGGGTGAAGCGCGCCCTCGCGCGCCGGATCGATCTCGGCTTCGACCTCGCCGAGGCGCCGGTCGCAGGCGACGCCGTGCTCGTGCGCGAAGCGCTCGCGAACCTGATCCACAATGCGCTCGAATACACCCCGGCAGGCGGCCGCGTAACGGTACGCGCCGGCGTGCGGGGCGAGACGCGGCGCGCGTTCCTCGCCGTCGAGGACGACGGTCCGGGAATCCCCAACGAGGAGCGCACCAAGGTAACCGAGCGCTTCTACCGGATTCCGGGCACGCCCGGCACGGGCAGCGGCCTCGGACTCTCGATCGTGCACGAAATCGCCATCTCGCACGGCGCCGAGATCGAGATCGCCGACAGCCGGCCGAACGCCGCGGGCTCGCGCGGCGGCCGGGTCACGCTGGTTTTCCCTGCGAAATCCGCCGTCGCTTAACAGGCGTAAACTC
>JBFGLA010000240.1:0-4511 GCA_041576355.1 Burkholderiales bacterium | reverse complement strand
GGAGGGCGGGCAGCTCACCGAGCAGGTGCGGCGCAAGCCCTACTCGGTGATCCTCTTCGACGAGATCGAGAAGGCGCACCCGGACGTGTTCAACGCGCTGCTGCAGGTGCTCGACGAAGGGCGCCTCACCGACGGCCAGGGCCGCACCGTCGACTTCAAGAACACGGTCGTCGTGATGACCTCCAACCTCGGCTCGCAGATGATCCAGAACATGGCCGGCGACGACTACCAGGTGATCAAGCTCGCGGTGCTGGGCGAGGTCAAGGCGAATTTCCGCCCCGAGTTCGTCAACCGCATCGACGAGATCGTGGTGTTCCACGCCCTGGGCGATGAGCACATCCGCTCGATCGCGCGCATCCAGCTGGGCATCCTGAAGGCGCGGCTCGCGAAGATGGAGTACGGGTTCGAGATCACCGACGCGGCGATCGCCGAGCTGGCGAAGGTCGGCTTCGACCCGGTCTACGGTGCGCGCCCGCTCAAGCGGGCGATCCAGTCCGAGATCGAGAACCCGCTCGCCAAGGCGATCCTCGAGGGGCGCTTCGCGCCCAAGGACACGATCGTCGTCGACTCGCGCGGCGGGCGCATGGTATTCGACAAGGCACCGGCGCGCGCGGCCGCCTAAGCTGGGCGGCGAGCCGCGTCGGATTTAACGCAAATCAAGATTCGCCGCGCGTGGGAGAATAAATATCTCCCTTTGGATCGTGTCGCCCATGCCTGCCTCGCACCCGCTCTATCTCATCCTCGCGAGCGTGCTCTGCTCCGCGCTCGGTCACTTGGCCGTCAAGCTCGGCGTTCCGCGGCTCACGCTCGAAGGCGGTCCGCTGCAGTTCGTGGCGCAACTCGCGACCAACGGCTGGCTCGCAACGGGGCTCGCTCTGCATGTCGCCGCGCTCGCGCTGTGGGTGCTCGCGCTGCGCAAGGTCGATCTTTCGTTTGCCGCGCCCTTCATTTCGCTTTCGTTCGTCATCATCGCGCTGCTGTCGTACGTCATCCTCAACGAGCCGTTCGGCGGGCTGCGCATCGCGGGAACGGCGCTCGTGGTGATCGGCGTCCTGCTCGTCGCGCAGACTTGACTCGGCGGCGAGCCTCGTGACCTTGTCTCTGCCAGCGGTCAAGATTGCGGTGGTGATCCCCTGTTACCGGACCGGTACGACCGTGCGCGAGGTGATCGCGGGAGTCCCGTCGGGCGTGGCGCACATCATCGTCGTGGACGACGCGTGTCCCGAAAGTTCGGGGGACGCCGCGGCCGCGTTCGGCCGCTCGGAGGTGACCGTTCTGCGCCACGAGCGCAACCGAGGCGTCGGCGCGGCCATGGTAACGGGGTATCGCAAGGCGCTCGAGCTGGGGTGCGACATCGTCGTCAAGATGGACGGCGACGGCCAGATGGATCCGGCGCACCTACCGCGGCTCGTCGCTCCGCTCGCGGCGGACGAGGCCGACTATGCCAAGGGCAACCGGTTCCGCGACTTCGGCGCGCTGCGCGGCATGCCGAAGCTGCGGCTCTTCGGCAACAGCGCGCTCTCGTTCCTGGTCAAGGCCGCCTCCGGCTATTGGAACACGATGGATCCGACCAACGGCTACACGGCGATCCATCGCCGCGCGCTCGAGCGGCTTCCCCTTGAGCGGCTGTCGCAGCGCTACTTTTTCGAGTCCGACATGATGATCCAGCTCGGCATCATCGGCGCGGTAGCGCGCGACGTCGACATGCCTGCGCAATACGGAGGCGAGGGCAGCTCCCTTGGCATCGGACGCGTGCTGCTCGAGTTTCCGCCCAAGCTGATCGCCGGCCTCGTCAGGCGCGTGTTCCTCAAGTATTTCGTCTACGACTTCAACATGGCGTCGGTGTACATACTGATCGGGCTGCCTGTGTTCGTCGCGAGCGTCGTCTTCGGCGTGATCGAGTGGATCGACTCGATCCTGAGCGGCGTGCCGCGCACCGCCGGCACGATCATGCTGGTCGCGCTGCCGATCATCGTCTCGTTCCAGATGCTGCTGCAGGCGATCCAGATCGACATCGACTCCGTGCCGCGCAAGGAGCGATGATCGACGCCGCGTACCGCGCGACCTACGAGGACGCGTTCAGGCGCCTGCTCGCCGAGTCGCCGCCCGGCGCCTACGACGAGATGGCGCTGCCGTCCTACACGCATGGCAACCGCCTCATGGCGTGGCTTTTCTGGCGCCGGATCGAGGCGGCCTTCGCGCTCGCCGGCGACCTGGCCGGGAAGTCGGTGCTCGATTTCGGCTGCGGCGGCGGGGTCACGTTCAAGCGTTTGCACGAACTCGGTTGCGACATCACCGGGCTCGATCCGGATGCGGCCGGCCTTGCGAGCGAGATGTGCCGCCGCCTTGGCGTGAGCGCATGTATCGTGCGCGACCCGCGCGAGCTGGCCGGCCGGCGGTTCGACCGTATTTTCGCGCTCGACGTGCTCGAGCATGTGGAGGACCTCGAGCGCAGCATCGCGGATCTCCTCCGCGCGCTCGCACCGGGCGGCCGGATCGTGCTTTCCGGCCCGACCGAGAACCTTTGGTACCGGCTCGGGCGTTCCCTCGCGGGCTTCTCCGGCCATTATCACGTGCGCACGATCTACGACATCGAGGACGCGTTCAGCGCGCGCGGTCTCGACCGGCTCGATGTCCGCACGTTGCGGTTGCCATTTGCCCTCTTTCGCCTGAGCGCGTGGACCCCGGCCCGATGAAGACCCGCTCCGAACCTCTTGGGCCGTTTGCCGTGGCGCTCGCGCTCGCCTTTCTCGGCTGCGTGTTCGCGCTGGCGTTCAACAAGATCGAGGATACCGACGCCTGGACCCATCTCAGCTTTGGCCGCTGGATCTGGGAGCACGGCGCGATTCCGGCGAGCGAGCCCTACATCACGACCAGTCCCCCGTTTCCCTACAACAACTGGCTTTTCGGCCTGACCTATTACGTCGCGCATGGGATCGGCGGCTTCGCCGGAGTGATCACGCTCAAGGCGGTGATCGTGACCGGGATTTTCGCCGTCCTGCTCGCTCTAGCACTGCGGCCGCGCGGCAACGTTCTGCTTGCCGTACTGGTGCTCTTTACCCTGGCGATGATGCTGCGGTTCCGATTCGTCGAGCGCCCCGACACGGTGATGATGCTTTGTCTCGGGCTCAGCCTGCTCTGCCTGGAGGCGTTCGTCGCCGAGGGACGAAAGTGGATCTACGCGCTGCCGCTCGTGCACTGGGTGTGGGCGAACAGCCACACGAGCATCGTGCTCATGACGGTCCCTTTCTTTGCTTACCTCGCAGGCGGCTGGCTGCAAGGCTTCACCGCGCGGCACGCCGCGCCCCGGATCTCGCCGCACCTGCTCGGCTTCGCGCCGGCACCGAGTCCCGAGCAGCTAAAGACGATTTCGCTGGTGTTCGCCTTGTCGCTCGCCGCTTCTCTGCTCAGCCCGTACTTCATAGACCAGTACACCCACAGCTTCCAGGCCGTGCAGTCGGATTGGTGGCGGCAGGAAATCACGGAGCTGAATCGCCCGAACTGGGAGCATTACAAGGCGCTTTACGTTCTTGCCGGCCTCATCCTGGCGTCCTTCCTGCTGAACCACCGCCGCGTATCGCTCGTCGACGCCGGAATCGCGCTGCCGTTGCTCGTGCTCCCGTTCGTCGCCGTTCGATTCATGTGGTTCGCGGCGATCGGCGCGGTTTACCTCGTGCGCAACCTGTCCGAGTTTGCCGCCGAATACCGAATCTCCTGGACGCGCCGGCCGCTCGTCCTCGCCGGCGCGATCGCCGCGATCGTCGCGGCGACTTCGCTGCACCAGCTGCGCGTCAAGCCGCTCGACTTCGATCCGCTGAAGCAGACCGGGGTGGGGATCCACTACGCGATGCTGCCCGAAGGCGGGCTCGCCTATCTCGATCGAGCCGGCGTATCGGGCCGGGTGTTCAACCTTTTCCAGTGGGGCGGCTACATCACCTGGCGCGATTTCCCGCGCCGCACGGCATTCATCGACGGCCGCGGGTTCCTGAGCGACGAGCTGCTCGAGCGCGCGGGCCGCGCGATCACGATCCCTGAAGTCCTCGACGGCCTGCAGCGCGAGTTTCGGTTCGAGAGCGTGCTCTATTACGTGCCGCAGCCGCAGCATCCCGTCGAACGCGAGGCGGTGCGCGCGGGCCTCGCCCTCGCGCAGCCCAACTGGGCCCTGGTGTACTGGGACGATCTCTGCATGGTGCTCCTGCGCCGCAAGGGGCCCCACGAGCCGGTCATCGCGCGCGACGAGTACCGCTATGCGCTGCCGTACGCGGACGTCGATGCCTCGCGACTCGGCGAGCCGGATTACCGGGCTGGCCTATTCGCGGACCTGCGCCGGAACGTGCGCGAGACGGGCTCTTCGCGCGCCCGCGTCGCTCTGGGGTACGCGCTCAACGAGGTCGGGGAATACCGGGAGGCGATCGCGGCGCTGGCGGGAGTCCGCAACACGTTGTTCCACAATTTCGAGCACGATGCGCACGCGCAGACCGGGTACGCGCACCGCATGCTCGGAAACAGGG
>JBFGLA010000239.1:0-4530 GCA_041576355.1 Burkholderiales bacterium | reverse complement strand
CGCATCGTAGCCGCGGATCTCGAGCCGCTCGATCTCGAGCGCATCAGCGCGCGCCGAAGCGGCGAGCGCGATCTCGTCTATCACGATCGGCGCCGCGGAGTCGGCGCGAACGCGCAGAGCCGAAAGTCGGGCATCCTCGATGGCGACGGCGAGCGGAAAGCGAATCTCGGGAAGTGACGGCGCAGCGGATTTCGGCCCGCCTGCCGAGGTCAGCGCGACGTCGACATCGCTCAGAGTCAGCTCGGTCAGGCGCAGCTCACCTTGCGCAAGAGCGCGCGGCGTCCAGTCGATCCGGCCGCGACCGAGCGCGAGCGAGAGCCCGTCCTCGACGTACTCGAGCCCATCCAGCTCCACCGGGCCGAGCAGGCGCCCGGATAGCCGCTGCACGCGCAGCTCGCCGGGGAGCGCCGCGCGCGCCACGGCAAAGGCGCGCTCCAGCCCCCACTGCGTGCCGACCAGCAGCGCAAAGGCGCCGAACACCGAGCCAAGAAGCAGAACGAGAGCGATGACGAGTGCGCGCTTCACAAGTCGGGCCCCACGACGAGATGCAGGCGAAAGTCGTTGCCCGGAGTGCTCACTGCCCAGGCGAAGTCGAGGCGCACCGGCCCCACCGGCGAGTTCCAGCGCAGCCCCACGCCCGCGCCGCGCGCCATCGGTTCATCGATCGAGTTGAAAGCGTTGCCTGCGTCATAGAACATCGCGACGCTCCAATTGGCAGCGATCTCGCGCTCGAGTTCCACGCTGCCTACGGCAAGATGCCGGCCGCCCACCACCAGGCCGCTCGCGTCCCTCGGCCCGAGCTGCTCGTAGCCGAAGCCGCGCACGCTGTTATCGCCGCCGGCATAAAAGCGCTGCGAGGCGGGCAGCCTGTCGAACTCGGTTGCCTCTGTGGCGCCCAGATCCGTGCGCACGAGCACTCGGTTGTCGGTCCAGAAGCGGCGCACCCACTTCACGCCGGCACGCACCTGCGCGAAGTCGGTGTCCGAAGCAACCGCATCGGCCGCGCCGCGCAGCTCCAGATGGAGCCGATTGCCCTTTTCGGGACGGATGCGATCGTCGGCCCGCACTCGCGTCCAGCTCACCGCCGGGTACAGCAGCTGCGCCGAGCCGTCCAACCCGCCGAGCGTGTAGCGTTCGCGCTCGAAATTCAGGCTCAGCACGCGTTGCCAAGCGGCTTGCAGCGCGGTCATGCTGGCAGTGAGCCCTTCGATGCGGCTCACGCGGCTCTCGGTTTCTTCCTTGCTGTAGCGGGCGCTGAAACTGAGGGTCTCCGTGGTCGGATCCTGCAAGGGGATGGAGTAGGTAGCGATCGCGCGCTGGATCTTGTCCGAAAGCAGCATGTCGGCGCCGATGCTGTGGCCGGCGCGGCCGATGCGCCGGGTGTGGTTGGCACGCAGGCGCGGCCCGGTATCGGTGCCGTAACCCAGACCGAATCGCCACTGCCGCGGCAGGCGCGGCGCGAGCGCAACCTCGATCGGCACCGTTTTGTCGAACGCCTGCTCGCGCAACGGACGCACCTCGACCCATTGGAAGTTCCCGGTGTCGCTGAGCGCGCGCTGCAGCGCGAGCAGCGCCGAGGTCGAGTAGGGATCGCCGGGATTGAACTTGACGAAGCGCCGCAGATAATCGCCGTCGAAGTCCTCCTGATCGAAGCTCACGGCGCCGAAGCGGTAGCGCGGGCCCGATTCGAATAGGAGGTCGACGCTCGCCGAGTTGCGCGCCACGTCCACACGCACCTCGTGGCGCGAGAAGCGCGCATCCAGGTAGCCGCGCTCGGCGGCAAGCCGCAGCAATGCAGCCTTCGACTCTTCATACTGCGCGTGCACCAGGGGCGCTCCGAGCGCGAGCGGAAGCTCGCGCCGCAGACGCTGGAACTCGGGATCGTCCGCTGCAGCGCCCGCGATCGCGAGATCCAGCTCGCCGATCGTCACCGGCGGCCCGAGCGTGACGCGATAGCGCGCCTCCCAGCTTCCCCCCGATTCGCTCAGGGCGGGATCGACCTGCACCCGGTAGTAGCCAAAGGGCTGCAGGGCGGCGCGGATCTGCTCCGGGGCCTCGGCATGGAGCCGGCGGATGCGCGCGGGAGACAGGTCGGGCTGCGCCTTAGACTGCTCGATATCGAGCAGGGCGAGGACGTTCTTCAGTAGATCTCCTTCCACGCCTTCGACGCTCACGCCGAGTGCGACCGCGTGCGCAGGCAGCGTAAAGCTCAGGAGCAGGAGGGTGACCAATGCTCGCAGCGGCTTCATGGTGGAGGGTCCCAGCGGACGACCGCCCCGCGAGGGCGGCGTCCAGCGCGGCGGCGTCATGCCGCCGCACCTTGATCGATTCGCCTACAGAGAGTAGCAGAAGGCGCGCTTGCGCCGCACGTCTTGGGGCAGATGGGTTGACCTTCGTCTACGTTCACGCCGCGGCTTGTACACCGCTGCCGTGTTCCGCTATGTTCACGGCTGCATCGATCATGACTTCCCCGAACCGACTGAGCGTGCGCGAGATCCTCGCCGGCCGGGCGCCTAAGGACGCGCCCGTCACGGTGCAAGGCTGGGTGCGCACGCGGCGCGATTCGAAGGCCGGCTTCTCGTTCGTCAACGTGTCCGACGGCTCGTCGTTTCATCCCGTGCAGGTTGTGGCCCCGCAGACGCTGCCGAACTATACCGACGAGGTGCTGCGCCTCACCGCGGGCTGCGCGGTCGAAGCGACCGGACTCGTCGTGCCTTCGCCCGCCAAGGGCCAGCCATTCGAGATGCAGGCGAGCGCGGTGCAAGTGATCGGCTGGGTCGACAATCCCGACACCTACCCGATCCAGCCCAAGCCGCACACGCTCGAATTCCTGCGCGAGGTGGCGCACCTGCGGCCGCGCACCAATGTCATCAGCGCCGCGACCCGGGTGCGGCACACGGTCGCGCAGTCGATCCACCGCTTCTTTCACGAGCGCGACTTTTTCTGGGTCAACACGCCGATCATCACGGCGTCGGATGCCGAGGGCGCGGGTGCGCTCTTTCGCGTCTCGACGCTCGATCTCGCCAATCTGCCGCGCACGGAGGCGGGCAAGGTCGATTTCGCGCAGGACTTCTTCGGCCGCGAGACCTTCCTCACCGTATCGGGGCAGTTGAACGTCGAGGCGTACTGCCTCGCGCTCACCAAGGTCTACACCTTCGGCCCGACCTTTCGCGCCGAGAACTCGAACACCAGCCGTCACCTCGCCGAGTTCTGGATGATCGAGCCCGAGATCGCCTTCGCCGAACTCGCCGATAACGCGAGCCTGGCCGAGGCGCTGCTCAAGCACGTCTTCCGGACGCTGCTCGAAGAGCGGCCGGAGGACATGGCGTTTTTCGACGAGCGGATCGAGAAGGGCCTGGTGGCGAAGCTGCAGGGGATCGTCGATTCGGAGTTCGTACGCATGGACTACGGCGAGGCGATCAAGATCCTCGAGCGCGCGAAGGAGAAGTTCGCGTTCCCCGTGCGATGGGGAATCGACCTGCAATCCGAGCACGAGCGCTACCTCACCGAGAAGCACGCGAAGAAGCCGGTCATCGTCATGAACTACCCGAAGGGCATCAAGGCCTTCTACATGCGCCTGAACGACGACGGGCGCACGGTCGCGGCGATGGACGTGCTCGCACCGGGGATCGGCGAGATCATCGGCGGCAGCCAGCGCGAGGAGCGGCTCGAGGTGCTCGATGCCCGCATGGCGGAGAGCGGGATCGATAAGGAGCACTACGGCTGGTACCGCGACCTGCGGCGCTACGGCAGCGTGCCGCACGCCGGCTTCGGCCTCGGCTTCGAGCGCACGATCGCCTACGCCACCGGACTCGCCAACGTGCGCGACGTGATCCCGTTTCCGCGCACCCCAGGGAACGCGAGCTACTAGCGCATGGCGCCGATCATCTCGATCTCGGATCTTTCCAAGACCTACGCCTCCGGGTTCCAGGCCCTCAAACGGGTCAACCTGGAGATCCGGCAGGGAGAGATCTTCGCCCTCCTCGGTCCGAACGGCGCCGGCAAGACGACGCTCATCAACATCGTGTGCGGGATCGTGCGGCCAACCGCAGGCCGGGTCACGGTCGGCGGCCACGACATCGTCGCTGACTGGCGCGCGGCGCGCGCGATGATCGGTTTGGTGCCGCAGGAACTGACCACGAACGCATTCGAATCGGTCTGGGCGACCGTGAGCTTCAGCCGCGGGCTATTCGGCAAGTCCGCCGATTCCGGCCGCGTCGCCAAAGTGCTCAAGGACCTGTCCTTGTGGGATAAGAAGGACAACCAGATCATGACCCTTTCGGGTGGAATGAAGCGCCGCGTGCTGATCGCCAAGGCCCTGGTGCACGAGCCGCAGGTATTGTTCCTGGACGAGCCGACGGCGGGAGTCGACGTCGAGCTGCGCCAGGACATGTGGCAGGCAGTGCGCGCCTTGCGCGACTCCGGCGTCACCATCATCCTCACCACCCACTACATCGAGGAGGCGGAGCTGATCGCCGAGCGCGTCGGCGTGATCAACAAGGGTGAGATCATCCTCGTCGAGGACAAGGT
>JBFGLA010000238.1:0-4532 GCA_041576355.1 Burkholderiales bacterium | reverse complement strand
CGGAGCTGATCGCCGAGCGCGTCGGCGTGATCAACAAGGGTGAGATCATCCTCGTCGAGGACAAGGTCGAGCTGATGCGCAAGCTCGGCAAGAAGCAGCTCACGCTCCAGCTGCACGAGGCGCTCGGCGCGGTGCCGCCAGAGCTGGCCGCGCACCGCCTCAGCCTCGCCGCCGGCGGGCGCGAGCTCGTCTACAGTTACGACACCCAGGCCGAGCGCACCGGCATCACTTCGCTTCTCAGGGATCTCAGCGTCGCCGGAATCGGCTTCAAGGACCTGCAGACGACGCAGACCTCGCTCGAAGAGATCTTCGTCGACCTGGTGCGGCAAACGAAATGAACCTGCGGGCGGTACGCGCGATCTATCTTTTCGAGATGGCGAGGACGGGGCGCACGCTCCTGCAAAGCATCGTCTCTCCGGTCATCTCGACCTCGCTCTACTTCGTCGTCTTCGGCGCGGCGATCGGGACGCGCATCGCCGAGATCGAGGGCGTCGCCTACGGCGCGTTCATCGTCCCGGGGCTCGTGATGCTGATGCTGCTCACGCAGAGCGTGTCGAACGCCTCGTTCGCGATCTACTTCCCGCGCTTCACCGGGACCATCTACGAGATCCTGTCGGCGCCGGTCTCCGCGATCGAGATCGTGATCGGCTACGTCGGCGCGGCGGCGACGAAGTCGATCGTCCTCGGGCTGATCATCCTCGCCACCGCGGGGCTTTTCGTGCCGCTCAAGATCGCGCATCCGGTCTGGATGCTTACCTTCCTCGTCCTCACGGCGGTGACCTTCAGCCTGCTCGGCTTCATCATCGGGGTTTGGGCGGACGGCTTCGAGCAGCTACAGTTCGTTCCGCTCCTCATCATCACGCCTTTGACGTTCCTCGGCGGCACGTTCTATTCGATCAGCGTGCTGCCGCCGGTTTGGCAGACGGTGACCTTGTTCAATCCCGTGGTGTATCTCGTGAGCGGATTTCGCTGGAGCTTCTACGAGATCGCGGATGTCAACGTGGGCGTGAGCTTGGCGATGACCGGTTTGTTTCTTTTCGTCTGCCTGGCGGTGGTGTGGTGGATCTTCAAAACAGGATATAGGCTTAAGAACTAAAGCTCGATCCGCCTTGGCATCATCGGCCAGCCGCCCTTCGCCCATTTCAACCGGCAAGCACCAGCGCCGCGCCACCGATGTAGATCAGCAGCACGAGAAAGCTCTCGAACCCGATGTTGGCGATGCCGCTCTTCTCGCGTCGCACCATGCCCATCAGCAGCACCCCGGTGAGCAGCACGGGAAGCGCGGTGACGAACATTCCTTGCGGACCAGCAGCGTGCAGGATCGAGCCGTCGCGATACGCGGCGTCCGAGAGCGTCACGAACAGGATGTCGAACACGTTGCCGCCGATAATGTCGCCCACCGCGAGCGTAAGCGCGCCCTGTCGCACCGCCGCGATGCAGGTCACCAGCTCGGGAAGCGAGGTGGAGACGGCGCTGAACACCGCGCCGACCGCCGTCTCGGAGAGACCCGTGCGCTCGGTGAGCACGACCCCGGTCTTCGCGATGACCCAGCCGGCAACGCCCACCAGCGCGGACAGCGCGGTGAACCGGACCCACAGCCCCGCGAGGCCGCCATAGCGGCGCTCCTTCGCCGGCGGGTCTTCGCGCGTCTCGGCGGTGCGCTGCGGGCGCCACATTGGCGCAATGTGCGCCTGCGACACGAGCCGCACGCCGTACACGTAAGCGAACGGAAGCAAGAACGATACGGGATGCATGCCGAGCACGCTTACCTCGGGCGCCGACATAGCGGCGAGGAGGATGCCGAGCATGGCGACGAGCAACGCGCCTTGCATGATGTTGGCGACCGACGCGGCCGCGTGCTCAAGGTTCGCGCGCCGGTACGTGATGTCGGCGATCGCTAGGAACGCGGTTTGCGCCGAGATGCCGCCGATCGCGTTGCCGAAAGCGAGCTCAGGGTGGCCGTCCGCGGCGGCCGTGATCGAGGTGACGGTGCCCGAGAGCGACGTGCTGGCTCCGAGAAATATCGCGCCGGTCAGCGCCTGCCCGAGCCCGGTGCTCTCGGCGATGCGGCTCGCCACCGAAGCGAGCTTCCAGCCGGCGACGCCGATCAGCGCCGCCGCGACGCCGAACACCGCCGTTGCGCCGCCGAGCGAGAGCTGAGCGAAATCGGGAGGAAGGATCGTCATTGGGCGGTGCCGGAACCTCGCCCGCCGTGCATCTCCAGCTCGGCCCGCAAAGGAAGATGATCGGAAGCGACGCGCGCGAGCGCGCTCGCGTGCACAGTTAGCGCATGGATCCGCGAACGCGGCTCGACCCAGATGCGATCGAGCGCGAACAGCGGCCAGCGCGCCGGAAAGGTCGCCGGAGCGGGCGAGCGGCCGAAATGGCGCCGCAGCCAGCGCAGCGGCCGTCCCCACAGGAACCACTCGTTGAGATCGCCGGCGAGCACGAGCGCGTCCGCACCTCGCTCTTCCATCACGCCCAGGAGCCGGCGCATCTGCAGGCGCCGCTCGCCCGGGCGCAGGCCCAGATGCGTCGCGACGACGCGCAACCGGGCACCACGGGCCTTGACACGCAAGTCCAGCGCGCCGCGCGGCTCGCGCCCCGGCACGCTGAGGTCAATCCGCGCGACATCGCTCACCTCGAGCCGCGTGAGCACGGCGTTGCCGTAGTGGCCCTCCTCGCGCATCAAAGTCGGCCCGGCGAGCGCGGCGTAGCCGAGGCGCGCGCCGAAGTCGGCCAAGAGATGGAGCGCATCATCCGGATTCCAGCGCAGCTCCTGCAGCGCGATGACGTCTGCGTCCAGCTCGCGCAGCACGGTGAGGACGCGCTCGGGGTCGTAGCGCGCGTCGCGCCCGACGCAGCCGTGCACGTTGTAGGTGGCGACCGCCAGGCGCACGGAAGCGCCTACGCCTCCCCCGCGTCGCGCTTGCGCGAGCGGCGCCGTAGCCAGGCGCGGATGCCGAGCACCCCGCCGCCGACCGCTACGAGGACGAGAGCGAGCATTGCGACGGTCCCGGGCGAGGGGTCGCGCAGCGTTGCGGCGAGCCGGTCCGAGAACACTGCGACCGCGAGAATGCCGGGCGCCATGCCGAGCGCGGTGCCGAGCAGGAAGTCGCGCGTGCGCAGGTGCGAGGCACCGGCGACAAGGTTCACGACCGTAAAAGGGGCGACCGGCAGCATGCGCAATACCATCACCGCGAATACGCCGCCTTCGCCCAAGCGCCGGCTGAGCGCGTTCAGCCGCTTGCCCGCAACGCGGCGCACCGCGCGACGGCCAAGCGCGTAACCGAGCGCAAAGCCGATCGCTGCGCCGAGCACCGAACCCACGAGCGCGTAGGCAAAGGTGCTCCAGGGCCCGAACACGAAGGCGGTGAAGACGATCAGCAGCGTGACCGGCATCGCAACCAGGGCGGCGACGACATAGGCGCCGAGCACCCAGAGCGGCGTCCACGGTGAATCCTCGACCCAAGCCGCGAGCGCGCGCAGCGTGTCCATATCGAGCCACTCGCCGAGAGGCCCCCAGCGCCAGGCGACGGCCAGCGCAGCGACGGCAAGGAGCGCAAGCGTGATCCAGACGATGCGCCGGCCGGCGCGCGGTCGATCTTCCTCATGCACGATGTCTTCCACCATGCGGTCCGGATCGACCGGCTTTTCGGGATCGATCGTGTCGCCGTCTGGGACGAGCCGGTCGAGCTGCGCGTCGAGGCGGGGCTCGAGCCGGCGCAGCGTGCGTCCGCGACCCTGCAGCGCTTCGATCGCTCCGATGAGCGAGCCCTCGCGCTCGACGGCTCGCGCGACATCGCCGGCATCGACGCCCAGATGCTCGGCAACAAGGCGGTTACGGATCGTCGCGATCGCCTGCGCGTGTTGCGGCGTACGCGCTTCGATAGCGAGGTCGCACTCGGTGTCCACCCCCATCGACCGGTTGTTGAGGTTCGCCGAGCCGACACGCAGCAGCCGGTCGTCGACGATCATCAGCTTGCTGTGCAAATCGATGCACTGCTCGCCGAGTCCCTCCTGCTCGGGGCAATAGACGCGCAGGCGGCCGCGCTCGTCCTTGGGCTCGAGACGGCGGATGAGGCGTGCGCGCAGCACCTCCATCGTGTTCTGCTCGAGCCAGCCCCCGCCCTTGCGGCGCGTTACGACGACGATCTCGGGACCCTCGGGCTCGGCGAGTCGCCGCTCGATCGCCTCGCCGATCGCGGGCGCGGTGAAGTACTGGTTCTCGATGTAGATCGATTGTTCCGCGGCGGCGATCGCGTCGAGGTACAGCGCGCGCACTTCCTGCACCGCCGGCTCGCCGTCGTACTCGGGCTCGGTACGCGCGATCGCAACCTGCACGTCCTCGAATTCCGCTTCGACCGAGTCGGGCCACGGCGCGCTTTCCACGGGCGAGAGCCCCGCCTGCGGCGCTCGCCCCGTGGCGCGCTGCCAGCGGCGGCGCGCAATCTCGCCGACCGCCTGCGCCGCTGCACCGTCGAACATCAGCTGCATGTCGTGGAACGGCGCGTACGGCTTGCCGTCGGGCG
>JBFGLA010000237.1:0-4556 GCA_041576355.1 Burkholderiales bacterium | reverse complement strand
GCGTGAGCGCGCGCGCCGCGTCGATCTCGTCACCCAACCCGGCGCGAACGCCTTGCTCGCGCAAGGCGCCGGCGAAGCGCGCAAGCTGGCCGTCGAGGCCCGGCACAGCGGCGCTCATCGGCTAGCCGGGCTCGCCCGCGTGGGCAAGCTGCTCGGCGATCGCTTCCTCGCCGGTCGCCTTGAGATCGTGCTCGTCCTTCAACAGGCAGCCGAGGGTCGCGCCGACCGTCTCCGCGTCGAGGCTCGCGCGGTGCAGACGCAGGAGCGCGGTGGTCCAGTCGATCGTCTCGGCAACCCCGGGGAGCTTCCTCAGCTCGCGCGCGCGCAGGCGCTGCACGAACCGCGCGACCGAGCGCGCAAGCTGGTCGCTCACGCCGGGAACTTTGCTACGCAGAATGCGCAGCTCCTTCTCCAGCCCGGGGTGCTCGACGTAGAGATAGAGGCAGCGGCGCCGCAGCGCGTCGCTGATCTCGCGCGAACGGTTGGAAGTGAGCAGCACGAAGGGCACGTGCTCGGCGCGTATCGTTCCCAGCTCGGGAATCGTGATCTGGAAGTCCGACAGCACTTCGAGCAGGAACGCCTCGAAGCCTTCGTCGGCGCGGTCGACCTCGTCGATGAGGAGCACCGCCGGGCCCTCCCGCCGCGTAATCGCGCGCAAGAGCGGGCGCTCGAGCAGGTATTCACGGCCGAAGATCAGGTCCTCGAGCTTCGCGGGATCGCGTCCCTCGCGCTCGGCGATCTTCAGCCGCAGGAGCTGGCGCTGGTAGTTCCACTCGTAGAGCGCGGTGTGGGTATCGAGCCCCTCGTAGCACTGCAGCCGCACGAGCTCGGTGCCGAGCATGCGGGCGAGCACCTTGGCGATCTCGGTCTTGCCGACTCCCGCCTCGCCCTCGACGAGGAGCGGCCGGCGCATTTCGCGCGCGAGAAACACGGCGGTCGCGATGGTCGGCTCGGCGATGTAGCCGTGCCGTTCCATGTCCGCCTGAACAGCGCGGATCTCCTCGTTCATCCGCTCAGGTTGCTGCCTTCAGGCCGATGTAGACGCGATAGATCGAGACGCTCACCACCATGCCCCAGACCATGCCGCCGATCATGCCGCCGAGCATCGCCGGCACCCCTGCGGATCCGAACCACGCCGCGAGCTGGTAGTAGAGCACGACGCCGGCGATCATGCCGACGATCATCCAGCCCGAGCAGGCGATGTTCTGCACGAAGCGCGCGCAGAACTGGCGCCGGCATCCCGGGCGCACGTGCCGCAGCCAGGCGAGCGCGCCGAGGCCGCCGAGCACCATACCGATGTGCATCGCCGGCAGCCATTCCAGGTGCAGGCGCGCGACGGCGAGAAAATCGGGCGCGCGAGTCGCGCACATCGAGGCGATCGCTTCCAGCCCGGCGCGTTGCACGTCGAGCGCGAGCCCGCCGAGCATCCCGAGCGTTCCGAGGAGCATCATCGCCTGCGGCGCGGTGATGCCGACCCGCGCCGGGCGCAGCCAGCCGAGCGCGACGAATCCGCTCAGCACGGAGAACGCGGTCAGCGCGAGCCAACCGAGCTCGCTCGCCTCGCGCAGCGCCCACAGCTGCCACCACCACGCGGCGCCGAGCACGACGAGCGCGCACGCCGCCGTCGTGTGGCGGCGCACTTTGTCGATCAGCGTCAGGGCAAGCTCGGTCATGCCTCCTTCCTTCCGAAGAGCCTCGCGAACCAGCGTTTGATGACACCCCACGCCAATTCAAGCGCATTCAGCTCGGAAGCGCTCGCCGGCGCTACGGCGCCCGCAGGCCCCGCCGTGGATCCGACCTGCTGCGCGAGGTTGGCGGCGAATTTCTCGATGATCTGGTCCGCCACCGCGTTCATCATACGCCCGCCGAAGGTGACTGCCTTGCCGGTCACGGTGACCACGCTCGTCCCCTCCAGCGTGCTGCGCCCGTCGCCGGTGGGCGCGACGCGGGCGCTCATCTCCATCGTCGCGCTCGAGCTGCCGGTGCTGTCCGAGCCCTTGCCGACGATGCGCAGCGACTTCGCCGCCGCATCGACGTCGAGCACCTGGATGTCGCCCTTGAAGGACAGGGTCGCCGGCCCGACCCGGACCGTCACCGTGCCCTTGTAGTTCGAGTCGCTCACGCGCTCGGTGATCTTGCCGCCGGGCATGCACCCGGCCACGGCCTCGATATTCTGCACGAACTTCCATACCGCGTCGGGCGACGCCGGCATGGGAACGGATTTCTTCAATTCGACTTTCATCGCGCCCCCTCCTCGGTCCTATCTTACTCGCGTGTCGGCCGCTCGCCGAGCACCCGCTTGCGCGCCCGGGTCACTTCCCCGCCGGCTGGCACTTCTCCCACTGCGCGAGCAGCCCGAGCCGCGCCACTTCCCTCTCCATGAACGACTGGTCGACCGGCGTGGTCGCGAGAATGAAACGGACATCGCGTACGTGCTTATCCGATGCGCCCTCGCGCAGGTATTCGAGTTTGCGCAGGATCACGTACTCGGGCGGGGCAATCCAGGCTCCGCCCGCTTCGAGCGCGATCCTACGGCGATGCTCGAGCGCCCAGGCATGCAGCGGATCGCGCGCGGCGAGGTAGATGTCCGCCTTGAACTGGGTGGCGTGATGGATCAGATTGAACATCCCCCGAGAGCTGCGTGCGATTTCGAGACGCAACGTCTCCTCGGGGGGCACGTAGAACGCCGACTCGGGAAAAAACGATCGCAGGGCCGCGAGGTCTTCGATCTTCAGCAACAGGACAATGTCGATGTCCGCGGTCAACCGTGGCTCGCCGTAGACGCTAGCCGCGACCGAGCCGGTGATGCAGTACGGCAGTCCGAGGCGCTCGAGCGGTTCGAGAAACGGCGCGAGCGGACTAGGTACCGGCATAGAGGAGCGACCGGCGCGCTTCGCGGTCGAGGCGCTCGTCGCTCCAGTCGGGGTGCGCCATGCGCAGGCCGGCGATTCGCAGTTGAATTCCGGTCGCGTAGAGGGCCTCGACCATGTGCAGCTTCTGCGCCGGGGTCATGCGCCTGAACCCCTCGATCTGGATTGGATGGATCGGCTCGAGCATAGCGCGTCAAATCTTACACCCGCGCGCGAAGCAATCGAGCCTCTCGTCTCAAGCCAACGCGACCTGCTTCCTCGCCGCCTCGTACTCCTCGACGAGCCGCGCCACCATCTCCGCCGCGCCCGGCACGTCGTGGATCTGACCGGTGCCCTGCCCGGCGCTCCAGATATCCTTCCAGACCTTGCGCCGCTCGCCGCCGCCGCTGCCGAAGTCCATCTTGCTCTTGTCTCCCTGCGGTAGATTGTCGGGATCGAGCCCGGTGCTGGCGATGCTTCCCCTCAGGTAGTTGCCGAGCACGCCGCTGAAGAGGTTGGTGTAGACGATGTCCTCGGCGCGGCTCTCGACGAGCATCTGCTTGTAGGCTTCGGGCGCGTTCGCCTCGCGCGTGGCGATGAAGCGCGTGCCGACGTAGGCGAGGTCGGCACCGATCGCCTGCGCGGCGAGGATCGCACCGCCGCCCGCGATCGCGCCGGCGAGGATGATCGTGCCGTCGTAGAACTCGCGCACCTCGGGCACGAGCGCGAACGGCGACAGCCGCCCCGCGTGCCCGCCCGCCCCGGCGCAGACGAGTATCAGGCCGTCGACGCCCGCCTGGAGCGCGCGCTTCGCATGGGTGATGTTGGTCACGTCGTGGAACACGATCCCGCCGTAGCCGTGCGCGGCCTCGACCACCGCATCGGGCGCGCGCAGCGAAGTGATGATGATCGGCACCTTGTGCTGCACGCACAGATCCATGTCGTGCTGCAGCCGCTCGTTCGAGGCGTGCACGATCTGGTTCACCGCGAAAGGCGCGACCCGCCTCTCCGGGTGCGCCGCCCGGTACGCGGACAATTCCGAGGTGATGCGCGCGAGCCACTCCTCGAGCACGGGCGCGGGGCGGGCGTTGAGCGCGGGAAACGCGCCGACGATCCCCGCCTTGCACTGCTCGATGACGAGGCCCGGATGCGAGACGATGAACATCGGCGCGCCGATCGCGGGAATGACGAGGTTGTCGCGCAGGAGCGGCGGCAGAGACATCGGATCTCCGTTTCGTATGCAGGGTCGCGGCTGCGGACGCGGGGCGATCCGATTCTACCGGGCAGACGCGGCGTTAGAATCGTGTCTCCACACCACACGAGGTCGCTATGTCATCTACCACCACGCCCAGCGGGCTCACCATCGAAGACGTCGTCGCCGGCAGCGGCGCCGCCGCGGCGGCGGGCCAAACCGTCAGCGTGCACTACACCGGCTGGCTCTTCGAAGGCGGGAAAGCGGGCCGCAAATTCGATTCGAGCAAGGATCGCAACGAAGCGTTCGAATTTCCTCTCGGCCGCGGCCAGGTCATCAAGGGCTGGGACGAAGGCGTCGCGGGAATGAAGGTGGGCGGGAAAAGAAAGCTCACGATTCCGCCTGCGCTCGGTTACGGCGCGCGCGGCGCGGGCGGCGTGATCCCGCCGAACGCGACGCTGCTCTTCGAAGTGGAGCTGCTCGGCGTTTCCTGAGGCTCAGCGCCGCCGCCAGCG
>JBFGLA010000236.1:0-4563 GCA_041576355.1 Burkholderiales bacterium | reverse complement strand
CGCCGGCGTTCGACTGCAGCCGGCGCAGCTCGTCCAGCTCCGTGCTGTAGCCGTCCGCGATCACGCCGCCGTCGACCACGCGCGCTGCGGGCTCGGGATGCACGGCGCGGGTCAGCAAATCGAGGCACTCGTGCGGTGTTGCCAGATCGCCCGCCAGCTCGGCGAGAACGGTGCATTGGCGCGCCGGAATCGCGGCAGCGAGATCGGCGAGAAGCGCGAGGCTGTCACGCAGGGCGGCGAGATCGCGCGGACGCGCGCTCTTCAGCGCGACGCGCCCCGTGGTGCGCTCGACGTCCGCGAACCGGCGCAGCCGCGCGTACAGATCCGCGGCGGTGCCGGCGAGCGCCTCGACCGCGTCGTGCCGCGCGCCGAGCGCCTCGCGATCGCGCAGCGGGTGGTGCAGCCAGCTGCGTAACGCACGGCTGCCCATGCCGGTCGCGCATTCGTCGAGGAGCGAAAAGAGCGTCGGCGCCGTCTCGCCGCGCAAGGTTTCGGTCAGCTCGAGATTGCGGCGAGTCGCCGCGTCCATGCGCACGAACTCGCCCGCGCGCTCGGCGAGGACCGAAGTCACATGGGCGAGCGCCTGGCCCTGGGTCTTCTGCGCGTATTCGAGCAGAGCGCCGCAGGCGGCGATCGCCGGCCTCAACTCCTCGCAACCGTAACCGGCGAGCGAGGCCGCGCGAAGTTGCGCGAGCAGCTTTGTACGCCCCGACTCGAAATCGAAGTGCCACTCGGGAAGGCGGGTCAGCGTCCAGCCGCCGAGCTCGCCAGAAAGCGCACTGCCGTCGGCGACTAGGATCTCAGCCGGGCCGATGCGTCGGAGCTCGTTCGCGAGCCGCTCGCGCGCGACTTCGGCCACTCGGAGCTCGCCGCTCGCGAGCGAGAGCCAGGCGAGGCCTACCGTCGCGCGGTCGCTCGCGAGCGCGAGGAGCAGGTTGTCGGCCTTTTCCTCCAGCAGCGCCGAGTCGGTGAGCGTGCCAGGCGTGACGATGCGCGTCACCTTGCGCTCGACCGGTCCCTTGGACGTGTCCGGATCGCCGATCTGCTCGCAGATCGCGACCGATTCGCCGAGCTTAACGAGCTTGGCGAGGTACTGCTCGACCGAGTGCACCGGCACGCCTGCCATCTTCACCGGCGCGCCGGCCGAGGCGCCGCGCGAGGTGAGGGTGATGTCGAGCAGCTGCGCGCCGCGCTCGGCGTCGTCGTAGAACAGCTCGTAGAAATCCCCCATCCGGTAGAAGAGGAGGATGTCCGGATGCTGCGCCTTGATGCGCAGGTACTGCTGCATCATCGGCGTGTGCGCCGCAAGAGAATCGGCGCGCGCGGGCGCTTCGGGCTTCATCGCCCGCTATTGTAGTGGCCCGCGCGGCGGCTTCTGATCGACCGTTTCGTCGTGCCGCGCGCCTCCGGGCAGGTGCGTCGGGGTCCTTGGCCGTGTTTACTTCCGTACCGTGTACCAGTTGTTCTGGATGTCGTGCGCAAGCCGATGCGTCGTGACCGAGCGGAATCCGGCGCGTGCCAGGTAGGCGCGGGTCTTCTCCTCGCCCCACATCGCACCCAATCCCTCTCCGCCCTGGGCGAGGGACACGGTCATGCAGTGCATACACGAGATCGTGTACAGGAAGGGGCCGATCGGATGCGCAATGTCTCTCTCGACGTGGCTGGTGCCGCCGATGTCCTGCATCAGATACACGCCGTCCGCCTTGAGCGTGCGATGAATCCCCTTCAGCACATTGAGCGGTTTTGCCTGGTCGTGAATGGCGTCGAACGTCGTGACGAGGTCGTAGCGTTCCGGCTCTGCGGTGCGATCGAAATCGCTCAGATCGGCGCACACGTACTCGACATTCCGGATCCCGTCTGCGGCGGCTTGGGCGCGAGCGTACGCGATCGCTTCGTCCGACAGGTCCAAGCCGGCGAATCGGCTAGCCGGATACAGCTGGCCGAGACGGTGCAAGATGCGGCCGCGGCCGCATCCGACGTCCAGGACACGGATGCCCCGGCCAAGGTGCTCGATGAGCCCGGGCACGAGCCTCAAGATATGCGATTCGAGCGCGGACAGCACCGACTGCCCGCTGTCTTCGGCCATCACCTCGTGAAAGCGGGCGAATTTCGAGTACGGCACGCCGCCGCCGTTCCGAAAGCATTGGACGATCGAGTCCTCTACGTCGCCGAGGACGCCGATGTACTGCATGAACACGGCCATGTTGTCAGCGCCGGCGGGCCGCGTGAGGTACGCCGCATGTTCCGGAGGCAGCGTGTATCGCTTTGCGCCCGGGTCGTAGTCGACGACGCCTGACGTCACCATCGCGCCGAGCCACTCGCGCACGTAACGCTCCTCGAGTCCGGCTTGTTGCGCAATCTCGCCCGACGTCGCAGCGGATAACTGGCCCATCGTATCGAACAACCCGGTGCGATGGCCGATGGAAGCCATGAGACAAAGCGCGCCGTCGTTGAGCGTCGTCACCAGCCGGCTGGCGAAGTCTTCCGCCCGCGCCTTATCGAATTGGGTTTGCGCTGCCGCGTGTGCCATGACCATGACCTCCTTCATCGGATGGGAGAAGAGAAGGAAACGGGGATAAAGCTACTCTCGAGCCGCGGCCTGCGCTAAAGTGTCTTGAGTCAAGAACCGGTTGAATCTGCCATGCTGGAAACGAGCAAGCCGCTCGCCGTGGCCCTGCTGGCCGTGCGGGAATCCACCGCCTCCACGCTATACGGGATGTTCGACCTGCTGTCGTCTGCCGGCCGGGATTGGGATCTTCTGATGAAGGGGGTTGCGGGCGAGTCGCGGATCCGGCCGATCGTCGTCTCAGCCGACGGCAAGCGGTTTCGCAGCCTCACGGGTCTGTGGATCGATCCGGATTGCGCGCTCGCGGATTGCCCGACGCCCGATGTCATCGCCATTCCGGATCTTCTCGTGCCCCCGGCGGACGACATCGTGGGCCGCTATCCGGCGGAGCTGGAGTGGCTCCGGGCGCGTTACGCAGCCGGCGCGACGCTTGCCGCCGCGTGCTCCGGCGCACTGCTGCTCGCCGAGGCGGGGCTGCTCGATGGCGAAGATTCGACGACGCACTGGGGTTACTGCGCGGCGATGGCGGCGCGCTATCCAACAACAAGGGTGCACCCGAATCGGGCCTTGGTGGTATCCGGCGAAGGTCAGCGCTTGGTGATGGCGGGGGGCGGGACCGCTTGGCACGATCTGACGCTATTCCTCATTGCGCGTCATCTCGATGCCGAGCAGGCGATGCGCGTTGCCCGGGTATATCTCCTCGACTGGCATCACGTCGGTCAGCAGCCGTTTGCGGCGCTGACTTGTACACGCCAGGTCGACGATAGCGTTATCGCCAAGTGCCGGGAGTGGGTCGCGCAGAGCTACCAACAGCATTCTCCCGTCGCCGCCATGGCGCGGATGAGTGGTCTTTCCGAGCGTTCGTTCAAGCGCCGTTTCGGCCGCGCCACAGGTATGTCGCCATTGGAATACGTCCACACCCTGCGCCTGGAGGAATCCAAGCACTGGCTCGAGACGACGGCGCTTTCGATCGAAGCCGTGGCCAACGAGGTCGGCTACGAAGACGCGAGCTTCTTCGGGCGCCTGTTTCGCCGTAAGGTCGGGCTCACGCCCGCCCAGTACCGCAGGCGCTTCGGTGCGCTGCGGAGGGCGCTCGAGACTGGGCTCGCACCGGGCCCAGGCTAACGCGAATCGTCGCGATGCGCGTCCAAGTCGCCATCATCGGCTCCGGCCCCTCGGGCCTGATCCTCGGCCAGTTGCTCCTTCGCGCCGGGATCGACACGATCATCCTCGAGCAGCGCAGCCAGGCGTATGTCCTCGGCCGCATCCGCGCGGGCGTGCTCGAGCAGGGCACGGTCGACCTGCTCGACGAAGCCGGAGTCGCAGCGCGGCTGCACCGCGAAGGTCTCGTCCACGGCGGGTTCGAGCTGTGCTTCGGCGGCAGTCGCCATCGCATCGACCTCAACGGCCTCACCGGCGGCAAGAACGTGACGGTGTACGGCCAGACGGAGGTGACCAAGGACCTGATGGACGCACGCGAGGTGGCGGGCGCGAAGACCGTCTACGAGGCCGAGGACGTGAGCGTGCACGACTTCGCCGGCGCGCGAGCGCGCGTGCGCTACCGCAAGGACGGCGCCGAGCGCGAGATCGAGTGCGATTTCATCGCCGGCTGCGACGGCTTTCACGGCGTATGCCGGCAAAGTGTCCCGCAGGGCGCGATCCGGACTTACGAGCGCGAATATCCGTTCGGCTGGCTGGGGATACTTTCCGAGACGCCGCCGGTGTCGCACGAGCTGATCTACGCCAATCACGAGCGCGGCTTCGCGCTCTGCAGCATGCGCTCGACGAATCTCAGCCGCTATTACGTGCAGTGCAAACTGGAGGACGACCTCGACGACTGGCCGGACGAGCGCTTCTGGGGCGAGCTGCGGCGGCGGCTCGATCGCAAGGCGGCGCAGAGTCTCGTCACCGGCCCGTCGATCGAGAAGAGCATCGCACCCTTGCGCAGTTTCGTCGCCGAGCCGATGCGCTTCGGCAGGCTGTTGCTCGCGGGGGAT
>JBFGLA010000235.1:0-4574 GCA_041576355.1 Burkholderiales bacterium | reverse complement strand
TGTCGCTGTCGTTCTACGGCATGTCGACCTTCGAGGGGCCGATGATGTCGATCAAGACGGTGAACGCGCTCTCGCACTACACCGACTGGACGATCGGCCACGTGCACAGCGGCGCGCTCGGCTGGGTCGGGCTGGTGTCGATGGGCGCGATGTACTACCTCATCCCGCGCCTCTTCGGCCGCGCCGAGATGTACAGCATGCGGCTCGTCAACGCGCATTTCTGGATCGCGACCATCGGTATCGTGCTCTACATCGCCGCGATGTGGATCGCCGGCGTGATGCAGGGCCTGATGTGGCGCGCGGTGAGCGAGGACGGCACGCTCACCTACACCTTCGTCGAGAGCGTGAAGGCGACCTATCCTTTCTACGCGATCCGGCTCCTCGGCGGGCTGCTCTATCTCGCCGGAATGGTCGTGATGCTCTACAACATGGTGAAGACGATCGCGGGCGCGACGGCGGTGGATGCGCCGATACCGGCGCCGGCGCGCGCCTGAGAGGCCGGGGGAAGCGATGAAGTTCACCCATGACATGATCGAGCGCAACCAGGCGTGGCTGATCGTCCTGGTGATCCTGGTGATCGCGGTGGGCGGGCTGGTCGAGATCGTGCCGCTCTCCTTCCAGAGATCGCTCACCGAGCCGGTCGCCGGCCTCAAGCCCTATTCGGCGCTCCAGCTCACCGGCCGCGACGTCTACATCCGCGAGGGCTGCTACAACTGCCACTCGCAGATGGTGCGGCCGTTCCGCGCCGAGGTCGAGCGCTACGGCCACTATTCGGTCGCCGGCGAATTCGTCTACGACCATCCCTTCCAGTGGGGGTCGAAGCGCACCGGGCCCGACCTGCACCGCGTCGGCGGGCGCTATTCGGACGAATGGCATCGCATCCACCTGCTCAATCCGCGCCACGTCGTGCCCGAGTCGAACATGCCGGGCTATCCCTGGCTCGCGCGCACGGCGGCGAACGCCGCCGATATCGAGGCGAAGATGCGCGCGCTGCGCCGGGTCGGCGTGCCCTACACCGACGCCGAAATCGCCCAGGCGCGCGATGAGCTGAAGGACAAGACCGAGATGGACGCGCTGATCGCCTACCTGCAGGGGCTCGGCACGGCGCTCAAGACGCGGGCGAACTGAGGGAACGCGATGGACATCAACCTGATCCGCAGCCTCGTCACCCTGGCGGCGCTCGCCGCATTTCTGGGCATCGTGTGGTGGGCGTACTCGCCGGCGCGCAAAAGCCGCTTCGAGCGCGACGCGATGCTGCCTTTCGACGACGCCGACGACGAACGGAGCACGCGATGAGCGAGTTCACGAGCGGGTTCTGGGACCTCTACATCTCGGTGATCACGATCGTGTCGATCGTGGCCTGCGCCGTGTTCCTGAAGATGCAGAGCGTGCGCCGGGTCGGCGGCGCCGAGCCGCAAACCACGCACACCTGGGACGAGGATCTCACCGAGTACAACAACCCGTTGCCGCGCTGGTGGAGTTGGCTGTTCTATCTCACGATCGTGTTCTCGCTCGTGTATCTCGTGCTGTATCCGGGTCTGGGCAGCTATGCGGGGCTGCTGGGATGGAATCAGGTCAAGCAGCTCGAGGAGGAGACCGCTCGCGCCGACAAGCGCTACGGCCCGATCTACGAGAAGTTCGCGGCGCAGGAGGTCGTGGCGCTCGCCGGGGACGCGCAAGCGCTGGCGATCGGTCAGAGGCTGTTCCTCAATCACTGCGCCGGCTGCCACGCGTCGGATGCCGCCGGCACCCGCGGGTTCCCGAATCTCACCGACCGCGACTGGCTGTGGGGCGGCGACCCGGCGGCGATCAAGACCTCGATCGCCGAGGGCCGCACCGGCGTCATGCCGCCCTGGGCGCAGGTGCTCGGAGACGAGGGCGTGCGCGACGTCGCGCACTACGTGATGTCGCTCTCGGGCATCGCGAGCGACGGCGCGCGCGCGGCGCGCGGCAAGCCGCTGTACGCCCAGACCTGCATCGCGTGTCACGGCGCCGAAGGCAAGGGCAACCCGGCGCTCGGCGCGCCGGACCTCACCGACAAGATCTGGCTGCACGGCTCGGGCGAGGCGGCGATCGTCGAGACGATCGCCAAGGGCCGCACAACCCAGATGCCGGCGCACAAGGACTTGCTGTCGCCGAACAAGATCCACCTCCTGACGGCGTACGTCTATTCGTTGTCAGCGCCGGCGGCGAAGTAGTCGCGCGAGAGGGCATGGGCCCGCCTTCTCCGCAGAAGAGCGAAGATCCGATACGGAGCGCAATCGCCCCGGTCCGGGACGCGGCGGTCGAGCAGAGCCTGTACGAGGTCCGCAAGGCGATCCATCCGCGCGCGGTGCACGGCTGGTTCGCGGCTTGGCGCTGGGCGCTCGTCTGGCTGACGCAGCTCGTCTTCTACGGCGGCCCCTGGCTCGTCTGGAACGGGCGCCAGGCGGTGCTGTTCGACATCGCGCAGCGCAAGTTCTACCTCTTCGGCCTCGTCCTCTGGCCGCAGGACATCATCTACCTCACGGTGCTGCTCATCATCGCGGCGCTCGCGTTGTTTCTCTTCACCGCGATGGCGGGGCGGCTGTGGTGCGGCTACGCCTGCCCGCAGACCGTGTACACCGAGATCTTCCTTTGGATCGAGAAGGCGATCGAGGGCGATCGCAACCAGCGCATCCGCCTCGACCGGGAGCCCTGGGGGCCGCGCAAAGCAGCGCTCAAGCTCGCCAAGCACGGCGTCTGGATCGCGATCGCGCTTTGGACCGGGTTCACCTTCGTCGGCTACTTCACCCCCGTGCGCGAGCTGTGGGACGCGGTGTGGGCGCTCATCGCCTGGAACGCCGGGGCCCCCGCCCCGGCGTTGGGCCCCTGGGAGACCTTCTGGGTGCTCTTCTACGGCTTCGCTACCTACGGCAACGCCGGCTGGATGCGCGAGCAGGTCTGCACCTACATGTGTCCGTACGCGCGCTTCCAGGGCGCGATGTTCGACAAGGACACGATGATCATCACCTACGATCGCGCGCGCGGCGAGCCGCGCGGCGCGCGCGGCCGGGGCGGCGAGCGGGGCGCTCTTGGAGACTGCGTCGACTGCGGCATCTGCGTGCAGGCCTGCCCGACCGGGATCGACATCCGCGCCGGCCTGCAGTACGAGTGCATCGGCTGCGCCGCGTGCATCGATGGCTGCAACCAGGTGATGGAGAAGATGGGCTACGCGAAAGGGCTGATCCGCTATTCGACCACGCATGCGATGGAGCGCGGGTTCACCCGCGCGCAGATGCTCGCGCGCGCCTTTCGGCCGCGGATGCTCGTCTACGCGTCGGTCCTCGCCGCCGTCGTGATCGGTGCGGCGGCGAGCCTCGCCTTGCGCGTGCCGCTCAAGGTGGACGTGATCCGCGACCGTGCCGCGATCGCGCGCGAAGTCGAGGGCGGGATGGTCGAGAACGTGTATCGCCTGCAGATCATGAATACGACCGAGGCGGAACACGACTTCCGGGTCAGCGTCGTAGGGCTGCCGACGATCCACCTGGCGGGCGAGTCCCTCGTGCGGGTCGATGCGGCCTCGGCGCGCACCGTCCCGACGCGGGTGCGCGTGCACTCGGGCCAGGTCGAGCCGGGCATCCACGCCATACGGTTCAAGATCTCCGCCGCGGGGAGCGAGGAAATTTCGGTGCTGGAAAAATCGGTCTTCATCGTCCGCTGACAGGCGCGCCATGCACGGACCCTTGCCTCGCGCAGCGAAACCCTGGTACCGGGAACCCTGGCCCTGGATCCTGATGGCCGCGCCGGCCGCGGCGATCGTCGGCGGCGCGGTCACCGTCTGGCTCGCGCTCGCTTCCGCCGACGGCCTGGTCGCGGACGACTATTACAGGCGGGGACTCGCGATCAACCAGGTGCTTGGCCGCGAGCAGGCGGCCGAGCGTCTCGGGATCGCGCTGCGCATGGAGACCTCGCCGGGCGTGCTAGTCGCGCGGCTCACCGGCCGCGGGGCTTCGCCCGAGGCGCTCCAGGTGCGGCTCGCGCATGCGACGCGCGCGGGCAACGATCTGCGCCTGCGGCTCGCGCACCGCGGCGGCGGAGTCTACGTCTCCGCGCTGCCGCCGCTCGCCGCCGGCCATTGGCGCGTCGTCGTGGAAGATCCGCGCGGGGAGTGGCGCGTCGCGGGCGACTGGTCGGGCGCACCGGGGCCCTTCGTGCTCGGCGCGCGGGAGGACAAGCGATGAGGAAAGCGCGATGAAGCAAGCGATCTGGATCCTGTGGCCGTCGTTCGTTGTGGCCGCAGCCGCCGAGGCGATCTTCTTCACGGTGTTCGACCCGATGGAGCTGCAGGTGTTCGGCGCGCCGGTAGAAGCGAGCCGGCTCGCCGTCTACTCGATCGGATTCCTCGTTTTCTGGGCGTTCGCCGCGGCCTCCAGTGCGCTAACGTGCCTTCTGCAACGCCCGTCGGGATACGTCAATCGCAAGGAGGGACAGGATGCGATACGCTGAGGTTACGCTCGCAGTGCTCGTCGCGGGGCTCGCCTGGGCGTGGCCCGCGCAGGCGCAGGATGCCGCGCGCGGACGGCAGCTCTACGAGACCCACTGCGGCGGCTGCC
>JBFGLA010000234.1:0-4627 GCA_041576355.1 Burkholderiales bacterium | reverse complement strand
GCGTTCGAGTTCTTGCCGCCGACCCAGATCGCGAGCTTGGAGTGCTCCGGGTCGTTGATCTGCATCGGCGGGCAGGGCGGGTAGCAGGCGCCGCAGCAGATGCACTTCTTCTCGTCGACTTCGAGCGAGGGCTTGCCGTTGACGATCGCCGGGCGGATCGCCGCCACCGGGCAGCGCGCCACGACCGAGGGCCGCTCGCATACGTTGGCGACGAGGTCGTGGTTGATCTTCGGCGGCTTGGTGTGCTGCACGTTGATCGCGATGTCGCCCTGGCCGCCGCAGTTGATCTGGCAGCACGAGGTGGTGATGTGCACGCGGCTGGGCATCTCCTCCTTGATGAACTCCTCGTACAGCTCGTCCATCAGCGACTTCACCACGCCGGAAGCATCCGTCCCTGGGATGTCGCAGTGCAGCCAGCCCTGGGTATGCGAGATCATGGTCACCGAGTTGCCGGTGCCCCCGACCGGGTAGCCCGCGTCGTTAAAGGCCTGGATCAGCGGGCCGACCTTCTCCCACTTGGAGACCATGACCTCCATGTTCGAGCGGATCGTGAACCGGACATAGCCTTCGCCGAACTTGTCGATGATGTCGCACAGCAGGTTGATCTCGTAGGGACCGAGCTGGCGCTGGGTGCCGACGCGCACCGTCCAGATCTCGTCGCCCGAGTGCGCGACGTGGTGCAGCACGCCCGGGCGCGGCCGGTCGTGATACTTCCAGTTGCCGAAGTTCTTGATCATGAGCGGATGCATGTACTGCATGCCGTCCGGGCAGCCGCTCTCGATCGGCGGCCGCATCTGCTTCTTTTCGGTTGCCTGTGCTTGCGCTTGTGCCATGGCGGATTCCTCGTCTACCGGCTTACGCCGCGGCCTTCGTCTTTTGGCGCTCCGCCCACTTTTGCGCCTCCTGGTCCCAGTCGTCCAGGCGCACGTACGAGCTGGTGCGCGGGTGGGCGATCATGTTGGGGTCGACCTCGACGCCGATGCCTTCGAGGAAGGCGGCGAGCCCGATCCTCTCGATCATCTCGCCGCAGCGCTCGTGCTCGAGGCCGTTCTCGGCCCAGAAGTCGATCACCGTGGCGGCGAGCTCGCGGATCTTCTCGTAGTCCTCGTCGGTCTCCATCTTCATGAACGGCACGATCACCGTGCCCATGGTGTCGCCGATCTTCAGCGTCCGCTTGCCGCCGATGAGGATCGTCACGCCGCGGTCCTTGCCGGGCTTCAGGCCCTTGGTGATGACGTTGATGCAGTGCATGCAGCGCACGCAGCTCTTGTTGTCGACCTCGATCGTGTCGTCGTCGTTCAATGACAACGCCTTGGTCGGGCAGCGCGTGATCACGTTGTCGATCGTGTACTTGCGGCCGTGGCTCTCGATATATTCCTTGACGCCCTTCTGGTCGACCTGCATGTCGTCGCGCCAGGTGCCGATCACGGCGAAGTCGGCGCGCTGGATCGAGTTCATGCAGTCGTTCGGGCAGCCCGAGACCTTGAACTTGAACTTGTAGGGCAGCGCCGGGCGGTGCATGTCGTCGATGAAGTTGTTGACGAGCGTGCGGTGGATGCGGTGCTCGTTGGTGCACGACTGCTCGCAGCGCGCCGCGCCGACGCACGACATCGCCGTGCGCACGCACGGACCCGCGCCGCCGAGGTCGAATCCGTACTCGTTGATCTCGTCGAAGAAATGCTGCGTGTTTTCGGTGGTCGCACCGATGAACATGATGTTGCCGGTCTGGCCGTGGAAGGCGATCAGTCCCGAGCCCCACTTGCTCCAGGAGCCGGAGAGCTGGCGCAGGAGCTTGGTCGTGTAGTGGTTGCCCGCGGGCGGCTGCACCCGCAGCGTGTGGAACTCCTTCGACTCCGGGAACATCGCGGCGACTTCGGAGAAGCGCGGGATGATGCCGCCGCCGTAGCCGAACACCGACACGGTGCCGCCTTTCCAGTACCCGAGCCGCGTCTTGTACGAGTGCTCGAGCTGGCCGAGCAGGTCGACCATCATGTTGTTCTCGTGCGCCAGGCGCTTCAGCCCGGTGACGAAGCTCGGCCAGGGCCCGCTCTCGAGCTGGTCGAGCATGGGCGTGGAGTGGAAAGGCTTGGTGGACTTCTTTTCCTTCGGCACGTAGGTGCTGTGCCGCTCGGGGTTCTTCGGCGGTTTCTGCGCTTCGGCCATGGGCTCCCTCCAACAGGATGCGAACTCGGCAACCGCAGTGTAACGATGCCCCCTGCCGCAGCCTGAGCGGACATTGGGGATAGCCGGGCGAGCGTGCACCCCTCACTTTGGAGATAGAGGCGCCGCCGAAACACGGAGAAAACGTCTTTGCCTCAAACGGTTGCGCCGACGGCGCGAATTCGGCTCAGGCTTATCGGCCCATCAAGAATTGCTCTGGGCGGTGTGTTACAGGCGCCGGCGATGCGGTACGTTCACATCCCCGATCCCGAATCCGGCCCGCGCGCCTTGAACGCCGTCCTGCCACACGCCGCCGAGAATCCGTTCGCGCTCGACCGGCCGCAAGCGTATCTGCGCTGGCGCGAGCGCAAGCTCGCGCGCTATCCGCGCCGCGTCGAGGACCTGATCGTCGAGGTGCGCGACCCGCGCAACTTGAGCGATGCCGAGGTCGAGGAGATCCGGCGCGTGTGCGCCGCGGCGAACATGGCCGTCTATGCGAGCCCGCTCGCCGGGGTCGCCGACAAGGACCTCGTGCGCCGCCTCGGCGCGCGCCTGGGCCTCGCGCGGCTGCAGGCGAACCCGCTCGCCGACGAGGACGGCATCAGCTCGCTCGAGACGGCGCCGGAAAAATCGGCGCGGGGCTACATCCCCTACTCGAACCGGCGCCTGCTGTGGCATACCGACGGCTACTACAACGCCCCGGCAGAGCGCATCCGGGCGTTCATCCTGCACTGCGTGCGGCCCGCCGCCGCGGGCGGCGAGAACCGGCTGCTCGATCACGAGATCGCGTATCTGCTCTTGCGCGACGCCGACCCGCAGTACGTGAAGGCGCTCTCGGCGAGCGACGCGATGACCATCCCCGCCAACGCCGGCGAGGGGATGGAGATCCGCCCCGCGCAGAGCGGTCCCGTCTTCTCGACCGACTCCGGCGCGCTGCACATGCGCTACACCGCGCGCACGCGCAGCATCGAGTGGCGCGCGGACGAGGCGACCCGCGCCGCGGTGCAGTGCCTCAATCGAATCCTCGATTCGGACTCGCCCTACGTGCTCACGCTGCGGCTCGCCGGCGGCCAGGGGCTGGTGTGCAACAACGTGCTGCACAACCGCAGCGCTTATAGTGATCAATGCAGTGACGAGGTCGCCGCGCCCGAACGCGGCCGGCTCGTCTATCGCGCGCGCTACCGCGATCGCCTCGCTGATCGCCTCCCTGATCGCCTCGCATCGTCATGAAACATATCCCGCTCAAGTACATCAAGGAAGACCCCACCGTCGGCAACGCCGACGACAGCACGGACGCGAAGGAGTCGACCGCGCTGCTCGAGCGCCTGGTCGCCGACCTGCGCGGCGAGCTCGAGGCGCTTTCTCCCAACGCCGCGACGCTGCGGCGCGCCGATCTGCTGCTGCAGCTCGGCCGCGCGCTGGTGCGGCTGGAGAAGAAGCCCGAAGCCTGGGCCGCCGCGCGCGAGGCGTTCGACCTCTACCTCGCCGAGCAGGCCTGGGAAGGCGCCGCGCAGTGCTGCGACATCCTGTTTCTCTCCGAGCAGGCGCAATCGCTCGCCGCGCTCGGCCAGGGCATCTGGCTCGCGGTGACCTACCCGGTCGACCCGGAGCTCTCCGTCGCGCTGCTGCAGCGCGTGGTCGAGGAGACCCCGCCCGACTCCGACGGCGCGGCGGTGGCGGCGATCACGGCGTACTACCTGGTCGATCTGCGCGCGCAGGAGCCGCAGCGCGAGCACCTGCTGCTCTACGTCAACCAGGTGCTCGCGACCGTCGCGCGCCGGCACAGCGGGGCCGACGGCCAGCAGGCGTTCAACCAGTGGATCGGGGAGATGGAGCTGAACGACCCGGCGCTCTTCCTGCCGCGGCTGCGCAACGTCGTCGACGTGCTGGTGCAGGACGACTGGTGGTTCGACCGCGACGCCCTGCAGGCGGCGCTGCCCGCGGACTGAGGAAGATGGACGAGGTCGTGGACGCGGTGTTCGCGATCGAGTGCCGCAGCCTGCCGGTCGATCACGCGCACGCGCTCTCGCAGGCAGTGCAGGCGGCGCTGCCCTGGTTCGCCGACGAGCCGCAGGCCGGGCTGCACACCGTGCACGGCGCGGCCTCGGGCGCGGGCTGGCAGCGGCCGGAGGGCGAGGACGCTGTGTTTCAGCTCTCGCGCCGAACGAAGCTCGTGCTGCGGCTCCCCGCGCATCGCATGGCGGATGCGGCGGCGCTCAGCGGGCGGACGCTGGATGTCGCCGGCTCACCGATGCGCGTCGGGCGGGTGTCCGCGCGAGCGCTGCTTCGCATCGCGTCGCTCTTCTCGCGCAGCGTGATCTTTCCGGGCGCGGCCGACGAAGCGGCGTTCGTCGCCGCCGCAGAAGAGGGATTGCGCGCGCTCGGCGTCGAGGCCTCGACGATGCTGTGCGGGCGCGAGGTGACCCTCGCCACGCCGACCTGCACCTACCAGACGCGCAGCCTGATG
>JBFGLA010000233.1:0-4647 GCA_041576355.1 Burkholderiales bacterium | reverse complement strand
CTACCAGTACCAGGTCGTGCTCAAGCCCTCGCCCGCCAACATCCAGGATCTGTATCTCGAATCGCTCGGAGCGCTCGGCATCGATTCCAAGGAGCACGATATCCGCTTCGTCGAGGACGATTGGGAGTCGCCCACCCTCGGCGCCTGGGGCCTCGGTTGGGAGGTGTGGCTCGACGGCATGGAGGTGACCCAGTTCACCTACTTCCAGGAGATCGGAAGCCTTCCGTGCAAGCCGGTGCTCGGCGAGATCACCTACGGCCTCGAGCGCCTGGCGATGTACCTGCAGGACAAGGAAAGCATCTTCGACCTCGTCTGGAACGCCGGCGTCACCTACGGCGACGTGTACCATCAGAACGAGGTCGAGCAATCGCGCTACAACTTCGATCTGGCGAACGTCGATCTGCTTCTTCAGCATTTCGCCCAGTTCGAGAGCGAGGCGAAGCGGCTCGTCGAGGCGCGGTGCGTGCTGCCCGCCTACGAGATGGTGATGAAGTGCTCGCACGCGTTCAACCTGCTCGATGCGCGCGGCGCGATCTCGGTCACCGAGCGGGCGGCCTACATCGGCCGGGTGCGGGCGCTCGCGCGGCTCGTCGCTCAAGCCTACTATGAATCGCGTGAGCGGCTGGGCTTTCCGATGCTGAAGGGCGGCTCGTGAAGGAAGCGACGCTGCTCGTCGAGTTGCTGACGGAAGAGCTCCCGCCGAAGTCGCTGCGGATGCTTGGTGATGCGTTCGCCGACCTGATCGTGTCGGAGATCGTCAAGCACCGGCTCAAGGATCGCGATCCTCGGAAGCAAATGTTCGCGACACCGAGAAGGCTGGCCGTTCTGATTCCGAGCGTTCGGGAAAAGGCCCTCGACTCCCCTCATACAGTCGAGGGGCCCGTCAGTTCGAATGCGAAGGCCGTCGAAGGTTTCGCCAGAAAACATAAGGTTGCGCCGGAGACGCTTGAGCGCCGTCAGACGGACAAGGGTGAGATCGTCGTTGCGAATTTCACGTTGCCTGGTGTCCAGCTCGACGCCGTTCTCGGGAACATCGTTGAAGGGGTATTGGGCAAGCTCCCGGTTCCAAAGATGATGCGCTGGGGCGGGGGCGAGGCGCAGTTCGTCCGTCCGGTCCACGGCCTCGTCATGCTGCACGGCTCGCGCGTCGTGTTAGGGACGGTGCTCGGACTGTCGTCAGGCAACCGCACCCACGGCCACCGCTTTCTCGGCGCGCGCGACATCGCGCTCGCCAGTGCCGACGAGTACGAGCGGCGCCTGGCCGAAGACGGCCGCGTTATCGCCGCCTTCGACAAGCGCCGCAAGGAGATAGAAGGTTTGTTGCAGAACGAGGCCAAGCACCTGGGCGCGACCCTCGGCAAATACGAGGATCTGCTCGACGAGGTGACGGCCCTGGTCGAGCTACCTACGGTTTATGTCGGCGAGTTCGATCCCAAGTATCTCGAAGTGCCGCCGGAATGCCTGATCCTCACGATGAGGCAGAACCAGAAGTACTTTCCGCTCTTCGGCGAGGGCGGTCGGTTGCTGCCCAAGTTCCTCATCGTCTCCAACATGCGCATCCCCGATCCGCGCCACATCGTCGCCGGCAACCAACGCGTCGTGCGGCCGCGGCTCGAGGACGCGCGCTTCTTCTACGACCAGGACCGGCGCGTCCGGCTCGAGACCCGCGTCCCGCAGCTCGCGAAGGTTGTCTATCACAACAAGCTCGGCACGCAGCTCGAGCGTGTCGAGCGGGTGCAGCTCCTCGCCGGCGAGATCGCGCGCCGGATCGGCGCCGATGCGGGGCTCGCCGAGCGCGCCGCGTGGCTCGCCAAAGCCGACCTCCTGACGGGGATGGTCGGCGAGTTCCCCGAGCTTCAAGGCATCATGGGCGCCTATTACGCGCAGCACGACGGCGAAGACGCTCGCGTAGTGGAGGCGATCCGGGACCAGTACCGCACGCGGCTCGAGCCCGAAAAGACGCCGGATAACCTTGTGAGCGCCTGCCTCTACCTCGCCGACCGGATCGAGTCGCTCGCCGGCCTGTTCGCGATCGGCAACGCCCCCCCCGGTGAGAAGGATCCTTTCGGCCTGCGCTGCGCGGCCCTCGGCTTGATAAGCGTCTACGAGGTGCTCGCCGGTTCCGCTCGGATGCGTGGCGCGAGAACGCCGGATCTGCGCGAGCTTCTCGAATTTGTGCTCAAGCTTTTTCCCCGCGGCCTCGTGAAGCCCGGCGTCACGGCCGAGATCTACGATTTCGTGCTCGAGCGCTACCGCAACGCGCTGGTTGGCATGCATCCCCGCGACGCCGTCGACGCCGTGATCAGCCAGAAGCCCCACCTCGCCGAATTGCTCGACCGGGTACGCGCAGTGGAAGATTTTCGCCGGCTGCCCGAAGCCGAAAGCCTCGCCGCGGCGAATAAGCGCATCCGCAACATCCTGCTCAAGTCGCCCCCGCCGGGCGAGCGCTTGTTTTCCGAGGCACTGTTCGCCGAGCGTGCCGAGCGCGACCTGTACCAGGCCTTCCGAGTGCTCGAGTCGCAGACCAAGGCTGACCTCGAACAAGGCCGCTTCACGGAAGCCCTGCGCGCGCTCGCTGCATTGAAGGCGCCAGTCGACGCATTCTTCGACAAGGTCATGGTGAACGTGGAAGACCCGGCCATGCGAGACAATCGACTCCTGCTGCTTAAGCAGCTCGATGCCGCCCTGAACCGAGTCGCAGACATCTCGAGGCTCGCCGCATGAAGTTCGTCGTGCTCGACCGCGACGGCACCATCAACCACGACAGCGACCAGTACATCAAGTCGCCCGCGGAGTGGAAGCCGATCGAGGGCAGCCTCGAGGCGATCGCGCGCCTCACCCAGGCGGGCTACCGCATCGTCGTCGCGACCAACCAGTCGGGAATCGCGCGCGGCCTGTTCGACACGGCGACGCTCATCTCGATCCACGACACGATGCACCACGCCGTCGCGAAACACGGCGGGCGCATCGACGCGGTGTTTTTCTGTCCGCATGCCGCGAATTCCGAGTGCGAGTGCCGCAAGCCCAAAGCGGGGATGCTGCGCGAGATCGCGCGCCGCTTCAATGTCTCGCTCGAGGGCGTGCACGCGGTCGGGGACGCGTTGCGCGACGTTCAGGCAGCGGCCGCCGCCGGCGCGCGGCCGGTGCTCGTGCTCACCGGCAAGGGTAAAGAGACCCGCGCGGCGGGCGGACTTCCGCAAGGTACGGCGGTCTTTCCGGACCTCGCGGCATTCGCCGCGCATCTGGTTCCATGACGGCGCTGCGCTCTGCGCTCTTCGCGCTCGCACTCCTCGTCTTCACCCCGCCCTACGCCGTCGTCGCGCTACTCACGTTTCCGCTGCCTCGTCTGACGCGCAACCGCGTCATCTCCGGCTGGGCCTGTACCGTCATCGTCCTCGCGCGCTGGCTGTGCGGCATCCGCTGGAAAGTCGAGGGGCGCGAGCATCTGCCGCGCCGCCCTGCTGTGATTCTTGCGTAACATCAGTCGGCCTGGGAAACGATGGCCTTCCAGGCGTTCTTTCCGCCCCAGGTGTACGTCCTGAAGCGCGAGCTGCTGTGGATTCCCTTTTTCGGCTGGGGGCTCGCGATGACGAGCCCGATCGCGATCGATCGGGAAAAGGGCACATCCGCCTTGCGCCAGCTCGCCCGCAAGGGCAAGGAGCGGCTTGCGCAGGGGTTTTGGGTCGTCATTTTTCCGGAAGGCACCCGGACCGCTCCGGGCGAGCGGCGCAAGTACCAGCTCGGCGGCGCGTGGCTTGCGGCGGCGAGCGGCGCGCCCGTGGTGCCGGTCGCCCACAACGCCGGTCTCGTCTGGCCGCGCAACGCGTTCCTCAAGCGCCCCGGGACGATCACCGTGCGCATCGGCCCGCCGATCGAGCCCGAAGGCCTCGAGCCGAATGCGATCAACGCCCTTGCCGCACGATGGATCGAAGAGCAGCAAAAGACGCTCTGCCCGGCCAGTTGAGCCTGTTCGATCCGCCTTCCAACGCGGCGGCCGACACCGGCCGCACGCGCTCGGGTCTGATCGACCTTGCGGGGCGGTTCGCCGAGTACCGGCTCGCGCGCACGCGCCGCCGCACCCTCGGCATCATTATCGACGCCGAGGGCTTGTCGATACGTGCGCCGCTGCGCATGCCCTGGCGGGAGATCGAAGCTTTTGTGCGCGATCACGAGCGATGGATCGTCGGCAAGCTCGACGAGTGGGCGCGCTCCCCGCGGCGCCGATACCTGCTGGGCACGGATGGTGAGGCGCTGCCGCTCTTCGGCGCACCCGTTCGCCTCGCCGTGCGCGAGGGACCGGGCGCGGTGCGGCACGAGGCAGGCGAGCGGCTTGCCGTCTACGTCCCCGAGCCGCGGCGGCGCGTCCTGGTGCTCGCGCAGCTCGCGCATTGGCTGAAGCGCCGTGCGATCGAAGCCCTCGCGCCGCGCGCGGCGCATTATGCGGCGCAACTGGGACTCGCGCCGCCTCAAGTGGCGCTTTCCAGCGCGCGCACCCAGTGGGGCGTGTGCCTCGCCGGGGGCAGGATCCGGCTGAGTTGGCGCCTGGTGCACCTCGATCCGGCGCTCGCCGACTATGTCGTGGCGCACGAGGTCGCGCATATGATCGAAATGAACCACTCCCGGCGCTTCTGGTACCGGGTCGAAACG
>JBFGLA010000232.1:0-4682 GCA_041576355.1 Burkholderiales bacterium | reverse complement strand
GCGCGACGCCGAACGGCATGCGAAAGCACTCCAGGCGCGGTACGAGGCCTCGGCGAAGCGCGGCGAGCGGCTGCATATCCAGGACGAAGCGCAGTTCCGCCTCGAATTCATGGGCGACGCGAAGGGAGCGCTCGCGCTTGCGATCGAGAACTGGTCCCGCCAGCGCGAGCCGCGCGACGCCGAGCTGCTGCTCCAGGCGGCGCTGGCGGCGCGAGAACCCGCCGCCGCGCAGCCCGCGCTCGACTGGCTGGCGGCGAGCGGCTACGAAGATCCGCGCCTCGCGCGACTGGCCGAAGACTTGGCGAAGCTGAAGCGATGAGGTGGGTCGTCGCGGCGGTGCTGGCGTGGCTGCCGCTATGGGCGCACGCGCACAAGCCGAGCGACAGCTATCTCTCGATCCGCCTCGATGGCGCGGCGCTGCACGGGCAGTGGGATATCGCGCTGCGGGACCTGGAACACGCGATCGGTCTGGACGAGAACGGAGACGGCGCGATCACCTGGGGCGAGCTGCGGCGCCGACATGCTGAAATTGCCGATTACGCGCTCTCGCGGCTGGAGGTTGAGGCCGACGATCGCCCCTGCAAGCTCGGCGTCGCCGGACATCTGGTTGACGAGCACAGCGACGGGGTCTACGCGGTCGTTCGGTTCGCCGGCGAGTGCCCCTCCGGCGATATGCGCGCCCTCACCATCGGCTACCGGCTCCTGTTCGAGCTCGATCCGACGCATCGCGGGCTGCTCGATCTCAGGCACCCGGGCGGCACGGTGACCGCCGTCCTTTCCCCCGAGCGCGCACGCCAGGCATTCGTCCTCGGGGAAACGTCGCGCTGGGGGCAGTTCGTGGCCTACGCGCGCGAAGGCATATGGCACATCTGGATCGGCTTCGATCACATCCTGTTCCTGCTCGCGCTCCTCCTGCCCGCGGTGCTCGTGCCGCGTGCTCGCGGCTGGGACAGCGCGGATCGCTTCGCGCCGGCATTCTGGGACGTACTGAAGGTGGTGACCTCGTTCACCGTCGCGCACTCGATAACGCTGTCGCTCGCCGCGCTCTCGGTGATCGAGCTGCCCTCGCGCCTGGTGGAGTCGCTGATCGCGCTTTCGGTCATGCTCGCGGCGCTCAACAACCTGCGGCCGGTCGTGCGCGGCCGGCGCTGGATCGTCGCGTTCGTGTTCGGTCTGGTGCACGGATTCGGCTTCGCGAGCGTGCTGGCGGACCTCGGCTTGCCGCGCGAGACGCTGCTGCTTGCGCTGGTCGGCTTCAACCTCGGCGTCGAAGCGGGTCAGATCGTGATCGTTACGGCCTTTCTACCGTTCGCGTTCCGGCTGCGGCGCGGCTGGGTGTACCGGCGTATGATTTTCGGCGGGGGTTCGGCGATCGTCGCGCTGGTTGCGGCCGTTTGGTTGACGGAGCGCCTGTTCGATCTGCGGCTGCTGCCGGGTTGAGCTGGATCAAGATCGGGCGGTCGTGCGGCGCGTAGAAGTCTTATATAATATATCTTTTACCTCACTCGTCAGGAGCAGCCATGGCAAGCAAGCACGTGAAGGTCCCCTCCGGCGGCGAAAAAATCAAAGTCAACAAAGACTTCTCGCTGTCCGTGCCGGACAAACCCATCATCCCGTACATCGAGGGCGACGGCACCGGCGTCGACATCACGCCGGTGATGATCCGCGTGGTGGACGCGGCCGTGCAGAAGGCCTACGGCGGCAAGAAGAAGATCGTCTGGATGGAGATCTACGCCGGCGAGAAGTCGTGCAAGGTCTACGGGGAGAACGTCTGGCTGCCGGATGAAACCCTGGAGGTGTCCAGGGAGTACGTGGTCTCGATCAAGGGCCCGTTGACGACCCAGGTCGGCGGCGGGATCCGCTCGATCAACGTGGCGCTGCGTCAGGAGCTGGACCTGTACGTGTGCCTGCGCCCGGTGCGCTACTTCAAGGGCGTACCCTCGCCGCTCAAGGAGCCCGAGAAGACCGACATGGTGATCTTCCGCGAGAACTCGGAAGATATTTATGCCGGCATCGAGTGGCCGGCCAAGTCGGCCGACGCGAAGAAAGTCATCCAGTTCCTGACCGGCGAAATGAAGGTGAAGAAGATCCGCTTCCCGGAGAGCTCGGCGATCGGCATCAAGCCGGTATCCGTCGAAGGCAGCGAGCGGCTGATCCGCAAGGCTTTCCAGTACGCCATCGACAACAACCGCAAGTCGGTGACGCTCGTGCACAAGGGCAATATCCAGAAATTCACCGAAGGCGGGTTTCGCGACTGGGGATACCAGCTGGCGCAGAAGGAATTCGGCGGCAAGCCGATCGACGGCGGCCCGTGGTGCAACTTCAAGAACCCGAAAACCGGCCAGCAGATCGTGGTCAAGGACGTGATCACGGACGCGTTCCTGCAGCAGATACTGCTGCGGCCGGCGGAATACGACGTGATCGCGACCATGAACCTGAACGGGGACTACATCTCCGATGCGCTCGCCGCCCAAGTGGGCGGGATCGGGATCGCGCCGGGCGCCAACATGAGCGATTCCGTCGCGATGTTCGAAGCCACCCACGGCACGGCGCCCAAGTACGCGGGCAAGGATTACGTCAATCCCGGCTCGGAAATCCTGTCGGCCGAGATGATGCTGCGTCACATGGGCTGGGTCGAGGCGGCGGACGTGATCGTGCGGTCGATGGAAAAGGCGATCAGCGAGAAGGTCGTCACGTACGATTTTGCGCGTCTGATGCAGGGAGCGAAGCAGGTTTCTTGCTCCGGCTTCGGCCAGGCGATGATCGAGCGGATGTAGCGCCGCGAGATCCCGGAAAAACAAGGGCCGCCTCCCGGGCGGCCCTGCTTCCTGCTGCACATCGCGCCGGCGCTGCGGCGCGCGCGGACTTTCCTAGGCTTTCTGGATGTTGGAGGCCTGCTTGCCTTTCGGGCCCTGCACGACGTCGAAGCTCACTTTTTGCCCCTCTTTCAGGGTCTTGAAACCCGCCATGTTGATCGCGGAAAAGTGAGCAAAAAGGTCCTCGCTGCCGTCATCCGGCGTGATGAAACCGTACCCTTTCGCGTCGTTGAACCACTTGACAGTGCCTGTCGCCATCGTTTCTCCCTTCCTCGCGTTGGTTACACCTGCCGGGCGGTACCCCCGGGCCATGCCTGGAAATCTACGACCCCGCCGCCCTCAAATGGCCAACAGACAGCCTGAATCCAAACACAGGAGGGCTTTTACGCGCCCGGCCACGCTCCGTCAAGAGCCGGCCCCGGCGTTTCCGACACTGCAGTAAGTTCGCCAAAATTGCCTCTTTTCGTCGCGTTGCCGCGTTGCGCGGCGGGAACACATTGATTAGCATAGCTCGCATACACGTTTCGAGGGCGATCGGGGCGACAACGGGATCACGAGCGCGAACGGGTGGACCGCGGGAGTGTCTGAAAAGCGAGAGGACGTCGGCGCGTAGGCGGCATGGGGCAGACGAAGGACGACACCGTACTGGAGGCTCAGAAGAGCAAGCTGAAGCCTCCGTCCATGTTCAAGGTGATGCTGCTCAACGACGACTACACACCGATGGAGTTCGTTGTACTGGTTCTGCAGAAGTTTTTCAGCATGACGCGGGAGCGCGCCACCCAGGTCATGCTCAAGGTGCACCGCGAGGGAATCGGGATATGCGGGGTGTATCCTCGCGATATCGCGGCTACCAAGGTGCAGCAGGTCGGCGCATACTCGCGCAAGCATCAGCACCCGCTGCAATGCGTGATGGAGGAAACGTAGCATGATTGCCCAGGAGCTCGAAGTCAGCCTGCACATGGCGTTTGTCGAGGCGCGCCAGAAGCGCCACGAGTTCATCACCGTCGAGCACCTGCTCCTCGCGCTTCTCGACAACCCCACCGCGGCCGAGGTACTACGCGCCTGCGGCGCGAACATGGACGAGCTGCGCAAGAGCCTCGCGCAGCATATCGCCGACCAGACCCCGCGCATCGCCGCCGACCGGGAGGTCGACACTCAGCCCACCCTCGGCTTCCAGCGCGTCATCCAGCGCGCGATCCTGCACGTACAGTCCTCCGGCAAGAAAGAAGTCACCGGAGCGAACGTCCTGGTGGCGATCTTCGGCGAGAAGGACTCGCACGCCGTGTATTTCCTGCAGCAGCAGGGCGTGAGCCGGCTGGACGTCGTCAATTACATCTCGCACGGCATCACCAAGACACCGCAGCCGCACCAGGGCAAGGGCGAGCAGGAGAACGAGCAGGAAGGCCAGGCCGAGACCTCGAACAGCCCGCTCGACAACTACACGCAGAACCTCAACGCGCTGGCGCTGGCGGGCAAGATCGACCCTCTGATCGGGCGCGAGCGCGAGCTCGAGCGCACGATCCAGACGCTTTGCCGCCGGCGCAAGAACAATCCGCTGCTGGTCGGAGAAGCGGGCGTCGGCAAGACCGCGATCGCGGAGGGCCTCGCGCGGCGCATCCTGGAGGGAAGCATCCCCGATCTGCTCGCCAAGTGCACCGTGTACGCGCTCGACATGGGCGCGCTGCTCGCCGGAACCAAGTACCGCGGCGACTTCGAGCAGCGACTGAAGGCGGTGCTGAAGCAACTGGTGGACAATCCCAACGCGATCCTGTTCATCGACGAGATTCACACCGTGATCGGCGCCGGCGCCGCCTCCGGCGGTGCGCTCGACGCCTCCAACCTGTTGAAGCCCGCGCTCTCCACCGG
>JBFGLA010000231.1:0-4712 GCA_041576355.1 Burkholderiales bacterium | reverse complement strand
TATGCCGGCGGCGACGTCGTCCTCGGACCCGCGACCGCGGTCGAGGCGATCGCTCATGGGCGGCGGGCGGCGGAAGCGATCGAGTACTACCTGCACCCGGGCAAGGCAATTCACTTTCCGTGGAACGCGCCAAGGTCGCTCGATACCAAGTTCGACCCCGAAGCCCCGCCCTCGGCCCTGGCGCGCCGCGAGCCGCGCAAAATCATCCCGATCAAGCGGCGCGGGTCCTTTGCAGAGGTGGAACTAGCGCTAAGCGCCGGCCAGGCACGCGCCGAGGCCGGCCGCTGCCTGCGCTGCGACTTCGGCAAAACGATCGTGTCGCGGGAGGAGGAGTGAGCATGCTGAATCTGACGATCGACGGGCACCCGGTCGCGGTCGAGCCGGGCAAGACGGTGCTCGATGCCTGCCGCGCCGCCAAGGTCTACGTGCCGACGCTGTGCGACGACCCCACCCTCGATCCCTACGGCGCCTGCCGGCTGTGCATCGTGAAGGTCGAAGGGCTGCGCGGAATGCCGAGCGCCTGCACGACCCCCGCCGCCGAGGGGATGAAGGTCACGACCGAAGATCCCGAGCTGCAGGACGTGCGGCGCTGGACGATGCAGCTCCTGCTCGCTGACCATCCGCTCGATTGCCTGACCTGCGCGCAATCCGGGAGCTGCGGCCTGCAGGCGGCGGCGCAGCACCTCGGCATCCGCGAGCGCGTCCTGCGGCCCATGGACCGCAAGGCGAAGGTCGACGACTCGAACCCCTGCTATGCGATCGACATGCGCAAGTGCATCCTGTGCGGCCTGTGCGTGCGCGCCTGCGCCGAGGTGCAGCAGCTCGGCGCGATCGAGCTGGTGCGGCGCGGCTACGCGAGCGCGGTCGAGCCCTTCGGCGGCGGTCCGGTCATCGACTCGACCTGCGAGTCGTGCGGCGAGTGCGTCGAGCGCTGCCCGACCGGTGCCCTCACCGCGCGCAACCAGCTGCCGCCGCAGAGAGAAGTCTCGACGGTATGCCCGTACTGCGGCACCGGTTGCCGAATCCTGCTCGGCACCCGCGGCGACACCGTGGTGAGCGCGCGCGGCGATCGCGAGTCGCCGGTGTCGCGCGGCCGCCTGTGCGTCAAGGGACGCTTCGGTTCCTACGAGTTCATCTCCAGCCCAGACCGGCTGAAGACGCCGCTCATCCGCACCGCCGACGGGTTTCGCGAGGCGAGCTGGGAGGAGGCGCTCGGCCTCATCGCGCGCGAGCTGAAGAAGTACCGCGGCGACGCGTTCGGAGGCCTCGCCTCGGCCAAGGTCACCAACGAGGACAACTACGTCTTCCAGAAATTCGTCCGCGCCGCGATGGGGACGAATAACGTCGATCACTGCGCGCGCCTTTGCCACTCATCGACGGTGGCGGGGCTCGCGCTCTCGTTCGGCTCGGGGGCGATGACCAATCCCTCCGACGACCTGCTGCAGGCCGATGTCATCCTCGTCACCGGGTCGAACACCACCGAGAATCACCCGATCATCGGGCTCAAGATCCGCGAGGCGGTCGCGCGCGGCTCGAAGCTCGTGCTCTTCGATCCGCGCAGGATCCAGCTCGCCGATATCGCGACGGTGTGGGCGCGGCAGAGGCCGGGAACCGACGTCGCCTGGATCAACGGACTGATGCACGTCATCCTGCGCGAGGAGCTGGCGAACGAGGAGTTCATCAAGACGCGCACCGAGGGGTTTGAAGCGGTCGAGAAGGTCGTTGCCGGATACACGCCCGAGCGCGTCGCGGAGATCACCGGGGTTCCGGCCGAGCTGATCGTCGAGGCGGCGCGCCTGTACGCGACAGCGGGGCGCGCCTCGATCGTCTACTCGATGGGAATCACCCAGCACACGACCGGCGTCGACAACGTGCGCTCGTTGGCGAATCTCGCGATGCTCACGGGGCAGATCGGTCGCCCCGGCACCGGCGTCAATCCGCTGCGCGGGCAGAACAACGTGCAGGGCTCGTGCGACATGGGGGCGCTGCCCGATGTCTACACGGGATACCAGAAGGTGGCCGATCCCGCCGCGCGCGCCAAGTTCGGGAAGGCCTGGGGCGTCGAGCTGTCCGACAAGATGGGCCTCACGGTCACGCAGATGCTGCCGGCCGCGATCGAGGGCAGGATCAAGGCGCTCTACATCATGGGCGAGAACCCCATGCTCTCGGACGCCGATCTTGGGCATGTGGCGAAAGCGCTGGAGAGCCTCGAGTTCCTCGTCGTGCAAGACATCTTCCTTACCGAGACGGCGAAGCTCGCGCACGTCGTGCTGCCGGCGACCTCCTACGCCGAGCGCGACGGAACCTACACCAACACCGAGCGCCGCGTGCAGCTGACCCGACCGGTCGTTCCGGCGCCCGGGCAGGCGCGCCGCGACTGGGAGATCCTGTGCGAGGTGGCCACCGCGCTCGGCTACCCGATGAAGTACGAATCGACCGCGGCGGTCAACGAAGAGATGCGCTCGCTTACTCCGTCGTATGCGGGCACCTCGTACGCGCGGCTGGAAGCCGGAGCGCAGCTGCACTGGCCGTGCCCGGCCGAGGATCATCCCGGAACGCCGATCCTGCACCGCGAGAAATTCACCCGCGGCCTCGGGCAGTTCCATCCCGTCGAATATCGCCCCGCCGCCGAGGAGACCGACGCCGCGTTTCCGGTCGTGCTGACCACGGGGAGGATGCTCGAGCATTACCACACGGGCACCATGTCGCGGCGAAGCAAGGGCCTGGATGGCCTGGCGCCCGGGCCCTTCGTCGAGGTCAACGACGGCGACGCGAAGAGAATCCGCGTCAAGGACGGCGACAGCGTACGCGTGACCTCGCGCCGCGGATCGATCGTGCTGCCGGCGAAGGTGGGCGGCCGGGTCGATCCGGGCGTGCTGTTCATCCCGTTCCACTTCTGGGAGGCTGCGGCCAACGTGCTGACGAACCCAGCCTACGACCCGACCGCACGGATCCCGGAGTTCAAGGTTTGCGCGGTGCGGATGGAGCGCGTGCCGGAAGCGAGCCGAAGTTAGCCGATTTAACGTGGAGAAACCGCCGAGGGCTGCACGAACATCCGGGCAAATAACCTGTCGGGGGCGTGCACGTGCGCGTTGCAGTTCGCCAGATTTCTGAACGTCTGAACGGTCGGAGCGGTAGCATTTCACGTACCGTGTCCGATCCTGTGTTGCCGGCAAGCGCGAATTCGGCGAGAGTCTTGGCCTGCGCTTGGCCGGCCGTTATCCATGCAGATTGAGCAAGCAGAGACCCTGGGTCGCTATCGCCTCGGCGCCGAGTTGGGCCGAGGCGCGCTGACCACCGTCTACCGAGGCACCGACCCGGCGCTCGGCCGAGCAGTGGCCGTCAAGGTGCTGCGCGCCGACCTCGCGCAGGAGGTGCGGCAGGGGGCGCGCGAGCATTTCCTGCGCGAGGCGAGCGCCGCAGTTCGCCTTCGGCACCCGCACATCGCGGCGGTGTACGAGGCCGGCGAGCAGGGTGAAATCGCCTACTGCGCGATGGAGTTGGTCGAAGGGCGCAACCTGGACACGGTCCGGCACGACGGGGATCGGCTTCCGTTCGCGCGGATCGGCGCGATCATCGCGCAGCTCGCCGACGCCCTCGACTACGCGCACGGCCAGGGAATCGTGCACCGCGACGTGCGGCCGGCGAACATCTTCATAATGCCCGACGGCGGGGCCAAGCTCGCCGATTTCGGGCTCGCCTACACGCCGGCAGCGAAGGACGGGCAGCCGCTCACCGCGCGGGCAGCCGCGAAGTACCACTCGCCGCAACAGGCGCTCAAGCAGCCGCTCGATCCGAGCACGGACATGTTCTCGCTCGGCGTCGTGCTCTACGAAATGCTCGCGCGGCGCACGCCGTTCGAGCTTCCGGACGAGTCGCAGCTGCTCGCGCTCAAGGTTCGCATCGCGCGCGAGCCGCACCAGCCGGTGACGAAAATCGACGCGTCGATCCCCCCTGGGTTCGATCGGGTACTGGCGCGCGCGCTCGCCAAGCTGCCGAAGGATCGCTACGCGCGCGCATGCGACATGGCCGACGCGCTTCGCGCGCAGGGTCTCGCGCCGCTCGCGGCGTCCCCGCTCGGGCCCGCGATGGGCGCACCCGCCCTACGCGTCGCGCAGAAGCTGCAGCCCGCCGCGCCGGCAACCGAGCCGGCAGCGCTGCCGCAGTCCCAGCCGTCGGCGACGCCTTCGGCGCCCACGAAGCCGGCAGTGCCGATGCAGAAGGCCGGAACCGTCATGGACGTGCTCGGGGATCTGGACGCGTTCTCGCGCACGCTCGACGAGCAGGCGAAGGCGCTCCAAGAGGCGGCCGAAGAGGAAGAGCGGCTCAAAGCGCTGGAAGGGCAGCGCAGCGCTGAAGCCGAGGCGCAGCGCCTTCTGCACGAGGAAGCAGACCTCCCGAGCCTCGATTCGCTCGGCAAGTCTCCGGACACGACGACGGATTTGTCGCGCTCGGCGGTGCTCGCCACGCTCAAGCGCCAAAGCGCGGCACGGCCGGCCGAGGCCCAGGCGGCGAGCCGCGAGCAAACGAGGTCGCGCATCGATCGCATGCTGCGCGCGGCGATGAAGTACCTCTCGGAGCTCGCCGTAGGGGTCAACGGCGCCTCGCCCACGCTCGAGCGGCCCTACGAGCTGCTCTACCTGCCCAAGCCCCCGCCGATGCGCATCGCCGAGGCGTTCACCGACTTGCGCACCCGCAGGGTCGAGGGCGAT
>JBFGLA010000230.1:0-4715 GCA_041576355.1 Burkholderiales bacterium | reverse complement strand
CGTGTTCGCGTGCGCCGGCTGCGGTCTCGCGCTTTTCACTTCCGAGATGAAGTACGAATCGGGCACCGGCTGGCCGAGCTTTTTCACCACGATCCCGGGCGTGTTCGGGACGAAGAAGGACTACTTCCTCATCTACCTGCGCACCGAGTATCACTGCGTGCGCTGCGGGGGCCACCACGGCCACGTGTTCGACGACGGCCCGCCGCCTACGGGGCAGCGCTGGTGCAACAACGGCGTCGCGCTGCGCTTCATCCCGAGGGACTCGGCCTAGCGCGCGGCCGGGGCGGCGAGCGGCGGCCGGCGCCGCCACGTCTCGGTCGCCGACTCGAATGCGTGCGCGAGCTGGAGCACGCCGAAATCGTCCTTGTAGCGGCCGACGATCTGCAGCCCGACCGGAAGCGCCGGATCGTCGTCGGTGAATCCGGCCGGCACCGAGATCGCGGGGTGCGTGGTCACGGTGATCAGGTAGCAGGTCTTCATCCAGTCGATGTAGTTGTCGAGCTTCACGCCGGCGATTTCGGCGACGTAAGGCTGCGAGACGGGGAATGGCGGCACCTGGTTGACGGGCAGGACCAGGAACTCGTAGCGTTCCATGAACTCGCGCATGCGCTGGAAGACCTGGGTGCAGAGGAGGTTCCCGCGCGCGATGCGCTCGGGCGTGAGGCGCAATCCCTCTTCGATGTTCCAGACCACCGTGTCCTTGATTTGCGCGCGGTGGGTCTTCAGCAGCTCGCCGTACTTTTCGACGAACCCGACCGCGCGCAGGACGTGGAACGCCTCGTCCGCGCCGGAGAGGTCCGGCTCGGCGTCCTCGACCGAGCAGCCGAGCGAGGCGATCACCTTGCGCGCACCGGCGAGCGCCTTCGTCACGCGCGGGTCGACCGGCAGGCCGCCGAGATCGCGGCTCCAGGCGACCCGCACCTTTCTGAAGTCGCGCGCAAGCGGGCGCGCGAAGCGCGCGCCCGGCTCTTCGATCGCAAGCGGCGCGCGCGGGTCGGGCCCGGCCATGGCGGCGAAGAGAAACGCCGTGTCTTCGACGGTGCGGGCGATCGCTCCGGGCACCGCAAGCGGCGCCCAGCCGTTCGCTGACGGCCAGACGGGAACCCGTCCTGGCGTCGGTCGAAATCCCACGACGTTGCAGAAACTGCCCGGATTGCGCAGCGACGCGCCGAGATCCGATCCGTCGGCGAAGGGAAGCATGCCGCAGGCGACCGCCACCGCCGCGCCGCCCGAGGAGCCGCCGCAAGTCTTCGTCGTATCGTAGGGGTTCAAGGTGGCGCCGAACACCGGATTGAAGGTCTGCGATCCGGCTGCGAACTCGGGCGTATTGGTCTTTCCGATCGTGATGGCTCCGGCGGCGCGCAGCCGCTCAACGAGGAGCGCGTCGCGCGCCGGGACGTGGTCGCGGTAGATCGGCGAGCCGTAAGTCGTGCGGATCCCGGCAGTGTCCACCATGTCCTTGTAGGCGATCGGCAATCCGGCGAGCGGGCCGAGGCCCGGAGCGCCGCGGCCCGCCTTGCCTTTGGCGCGCGCAAGCCGCGCATCCAGGCGCTTTGCCTCCTTCACCGCCCGTTCGGGAAGAAACGTGACGATCGCGTTCACCTTCGGATTGACGCGCTCGATCTGGGCGACGAACGCCTGCACCGCCTCGGCCGCCGAGATCTGCCGCGAGCGGATCATCCGGGCGAGCTTCCTCGCCGCCGTGAAGCAAAGGTCCCGCATCTTCGTCTCGCTCACATCAGGACGATGTCGAACTGCTCCTGAGTGTAGCTCGACTCGACCTGCATCGAGATGGTCTTGCCGATGAAGTCCGACAGCATCGCGAGCGAGGCCGATTCGTCCTCGTGCAAGAGGTCGATCACGGGCTGCGAGGCGAGGATGCGGTACTCGCGCGCGTTGAACGCGCGCGCTTCGCGCAGGATCTCGCGCAGGATCTCGTAGCAGACGGTGCGCGCAGTCTTGACTTCGCCGCGGCCGCCCCACGTGGGGCAGGGCTCGCACAGCACGTGCGCGCGCGACTCTCGGGTGCGCTTGCGCGTCATCTCGACGAGGCCCAGCGCCGTGAATCCGTTCACCGTCATGCGCGTGCGGTCGCGCCCGAGCGCGCGCTTGAACTCCTCGAGCACCGCGTTGCGGTGCTCGAGGTTTTCCATGTCGATGAAATCGATGATGATGATGCCGCCGAGATTGCGCAGTCGAAGCTGGCGCGCGATCGCCTGCGCGGCCTCGAGGTTGGTCTTGAAGATCGTATCGTCGAAGTTGCGGCTCCCGACGTACGCGCCGGTGTTCACGTCGATCGTGGTCATCGCCTCGGTCTGGTCGACGATCAGGTAACCGCCCGACTTCAGCTCGACCCGGCGTGAAAGCGCCTTTTCGATCTCCGGCTCGACGTTGTGCAGGTCGAAGAGCGGCCGCTCGCCGGTGTAATGCTCGAGCTTGCCCCGCACCATCGGCATGTAGGTTTCCGCGAAGGCGGCGAGCTTCTGGTAGTTCTCGCGCGAGTCGATGACGACGCGCTGAGTCTGCCCGGAAACCATGTCGCGCAGCACGCGCTGCGCGAGCGACAGGTCCTGGTAGACGAGCTGCGGCGGCTGCGCGCCGAGCGATCGCTCGTGAATGTCGCGCCAGAGGTGGTTGAGGTAATCGATATCCGCGCGCAGCTCTTCGTCGCTCGCGGTTTCCGCGAGCGTGCGGATGATATAGCCGCCGGCTTCCTCCGGCGCAAGAAGCTCCTTCACCTTTTCCCGCAGCAGCTGACGGCCCGTCTCGTCCTCGATTCTCTGCGAGATGCCGATGTGCGGGTCGTGCGGCAGGTACACGAGCATCCTGCCCGCGATCGAGATCTGAGTCGAGAGCCGGGCGCCCTTGGTGCCGATCGGGTCCTTGGTGACCTGCACGAGGATCGGCTGGCCCTCGGAGAGGATTCTCTCGATCGGCTTGCCGGGCTCGCCGTTCGGCCGGCGGTGCTCGAAGATGTCGGCAACGTGCAGGAACGCGGCGCGCTCGAGCCCGACGTCGACGAACGCCGACTGCATTCCGGGCAGCACGCGCGTCACTCGGCCCATGTAGACATTGCCGACGAGGCCCTGGCTCCCGGTGCGCTCGACCAGCAGCTCCTGGGCGCTGCCCGATACGAGCACGGCGACCCGCGTCTCCTGGGGGGTGACGTTGATGAGGATGTCCTCGCTCACGGAACCCGGCCCTGCGCCGCCCGTTTGCGGGGCAGGGCCGGCAACGTCAGCGGGAATTTCTCTTGTCGCGGATAGCACCGAGCCTTTCCATTATTTGAACGGTCTCGTAGATCGGAAGGCCGATGACGCCGGTGTAGCTGCCGCGAATCTCGACGACGAACTGCGCTGCGCGTCCCTGGATTGCGTAGCCACCCGCCTTGTCGTCTCCCTCCCCGGTAGCAACGTAGTGCTTGATCTCGTCTTCCGTGAGTGCGCGGAACTCCACCTCGGTGCGCGAGATCGCGGTCTCGAGGCGATCCTCGAACTTGAGCGCCACCGCGGAAAGCACTTCGTGCCGCCGTCCCGAGAGCGCGGCGAGCATGCTTGCCGCCTCCTGTCGGTTCTCGGGCTTCGCGAAGATGTGGCTGTCGACCGTAACGGTCGTGTCCGCGGCGAGCACGGGCGCCCGTGGAATGTTGCGCAGCGTGACCCGCTTCCACCCGGCCTCGGCCTTCGCCCGGGACACGCGCAAGACGTAGGCGTCCGCCGCCTCGCCCGGGAGCACTTCCTCGCTGATGTCGGCATCGGCCCTCGGGTCGGCGCGGAACATCAGAAGGTGAAACCGGACGTCGATTTGCGCGAGCAACTCGCGCCGGCGCGGACTGCGCGAGGCAAGGTAGATCGGGCGTTCCTGGCCTGTGATCATCTTGTCGGGAGACCGATGTGCGGCGGGCGGCGCTTGTACGGTCCCTTGCACGTCGGGAAGTCTAGCAGAGCAGACCCTGCCCCCCGGCGTGACTTAGTGCCTGTGGTAGGGATGGCCGGTGAGCAACGACGCGGCCCGATAAAGCTGCTCGCAGACGAGCACCTGGGCGAGCGCGTGCGGCAGCGTCATCGAGGAGAGCCGGATGGCAAGCGAGCACGCCTTGCGCAGTCCGGGATCCAGGCCGTCGGGGCCGCCGACGATGAGCGCCACTGGCCCGCCCTCGTCGAGCCAGATCCGCAGCCGGGCCGCGAACTCGGCAGTCGTAAGGTCGGTGCCGCGCTCGTCGAGCGCCACGAGCCGCGAACCCCGCGGCACGGCGGCGAGGATTCGCTTTGCCTCGTTCTCGCGCAGGGTCTGCACCGCCTTACCGCCCGTGCGCGGCTCGGGCTTGAGGGCGAGGCGGCGCGTGTCAAACCCGCGCGGCATTCTCTTCAGGTACTCGGTACAGGCTGCTTCGGCCCAGGCCGGCAGCCGGCTTGCCACCGCCACGACCAGCACACGCGCGCTCATTCGCGGGATGCGCGGTTGGGGATCATCTACGGCTGCGTTCGGTTTCGTGCGGCGCGCTTGCGCGGCTCGCCGGACGTGCGCGCCGTTCGCCGGTTCGCGGCGGCTCCGGCAGGCGAGCGCAGTTTCACGGTCTTGCCGCCCCAGATTTCCTCGAGGTTGTAGTAGCCGCGCGCCGTCGGGTGCATGACATGGACGACGATGTCGCCCAGATCGACCAGCACCCAGTCGGCGCCGGGTCCGACCACGATCCCGTATACGTGCGCGCCCAT
>JBFGLA010000229.1:0-4756 GCA_041576355.1 Burkholderiales bacterium | reverse complement strand
GCTCGGCAGCCGCCTGCAGGCGCGCGAGCGGGGTCTTGCTCTCGAGCAGCACTTCGGGCACTGGCGCGTCGCGCCGCAGAGTGATTCCCATGCGCTGCGCGACGGCCTCCAGGATGAATTTCGGTTCGTGGTGCAGCCTTACGATGCGCGCACCGACGTTGCGAGAAGGTGCTGCGCTGGTCATCGCGAGTGGCCGGTCGAAGAGCGACTCCTCGTCGGCACCTACCGCCAGCGTGGACACCACCAGGGCAAGCGTGGCGCACACTTTACACGCGAGGTTCATGGCACGCTCCTTGTGTGGTCGGATTGCAGGTCGCTGGAGCGCCCGGTTTGCGAACACGCCAGCGACACGCGGAGTGTGGCGGCGCAGGAAACGGGAATAAATCAGTCAGGCGTCTTGATACTTCCGTCGCAGATCGGACCCTAGGAGCCGGTGACGGACTGTCGCCACGAGGAGCCATGTGCCCCGGCGCAACGGCGCATGACCTTACGGAGTCTCCAGTACTAAAGTATGCTGTGACGAGTTGGAGGACGAGACCTCCCGCATGAAGGTGCTCGTAATTGACGATCACGTGCTGGTGCGCGACGCCTTGCGCGGCGTGCTTAAGGAGTCGCTGAAAGACGTCAACGTCGTCGAGGCGGCGGCCTGGCAGCAAGCACGCGTGGAGCTCGCGCGGGCACGGGATTTCGAGCTGGTCCTTCTCGATCTGGGGCTGCCCGATCAGGATGGCTTCGAAGCCTTGGCTGAGCTGCGCGCGACCTATCCCGCTGCCGCCGTCGTCGTACTTTCGGGCCGCGACGACCGCCAGAGCGTCGCCCGGGCACTCGATCTGGGCGCGCTCGGCTACATTCCGAAGTCGGCGTCGCGGGAGGTAATGCTCAGCGCTCTCAACCTCATCGTTTCCGGCGGCATGTACATTCCGCCCGAGTTCCTCGGCAATCGCGATGCCGCACCGACCGGTCAGGCGGCGGCAGGCGCCGCCTCAGCGGGACGGCCGGATTCGAGCGCCGATCTGGGCCTCACAGGCAGGCAGCTCGACGTGCTCGCCCTATTGATGCAGGGTAAGAGCAACAAGGCGATCTGTCGCGCCCTTGAGCTCGCCGAACCGACCGTGAAGAACCACGTATCGGCGATCCTGCGAGCGCTGAAAGCCAGCAACCGCACCGAGGCGGTCATCGCGGCGCGCGCGCTGGGCGTGGAATCCCGGCGCCGCGTCAGCTAGGCGGGGCTTCACCCACGACGTTCTTCGCGGTCGGATTGCGCGTTCCGAGAAATCGATTCAGCGCGTTGCGCAGTGCCATGGGCGGTACCGGCTTGTGCAGCAGGAAATAACCGCTCGCGCGAACGTCGCGCAGCCGCTCCGGGTCGGATTCACCGCTGATCAGGAACGCGGGGACTTGCGCGCCGAGCGTGCCCCGTAGCAACTCGATGGCCTCGATACCTCGCTTGCCGTCGGCCAGCCGATAGTCGGAGATGATCAGGTCCGGGGCACGCCCGAGCGCGGCGAGCCGCGCAAGCGCCTCCCGTTCGGTCAGGGCGCTCACCACGGTGCAGGCCCAGCTTTGCAGGAGGCCCCTCATACCGTCGAGCGCGAGAGCATCGTCGTCGATCACTACGACCACTTTGCCCGGCGCCGGGTCGCCAAGCACGCCGGAGAGGACCGCGGCATCGGCGGTTCTGGCGCGCGCCGCCACCTGCGGGATAGTGACCGCGAATCGCGACCCGTGTCCGACCCGGGAACTCAGCTCGATGGAGTGGTCGAGCAGCCGGCACAACCGCTCGACGATGGCGAGCCCGAGCCCAAGGCCGCTTGGCGCATCGCTCTCGGGTGTGGCAAGCCTATAGAACTCATCGAAAACGTGCTGCCGCAGATCGCTGGGAATTCCGGGTCCGCTGTCCCAGACCTCGAGGCGCAGCGTCTTGCGGCGGCGGCGGCATCCGACGACCACGCCGCGCCGCGACGTGTAACGCACCGCATTGGAAACCAGGTTGAACAGTATCCGCTCCAGAAGGATGAAATCGCTTCGCGTCCAGGCGGAGCTCGGCACCACCCGTAGCCGCAGCCCCTTTTCGCGCGCCGACTCGGCAAACGTGGTCTCTACACGTTGCAGAAGCTGGTTGATCGGGAACTCGGTCGGGTTCGACTCGAGAATGCCGGCTTCCAGCTTGGACATGTCCAGCAGCGCGTTGAACAGCTCGTTGATGGCGCTGAGTGTCGCGTCGATCTGCGCCACGAGGCGGCCGCGCTCGGCGGGCTCGCTTGCTCTATGCAGTTGACCGACGTACAGATTCAACGCGTGCAGCGGCTGCCGCAGATCGTGGCTCGCGGCGGTCAAGAAACGGGTCTTGTAGGTATTGGCGAGATCGAGCTGTCGGCTCTTTTCCTGGATCTCCTCGAATTGCCGCACGTTCTCGAGCGCGATCACGGCCTGCTCGGCAAAGGTCTTCAGCAACTCCTCCTGGGATTTCGCGATCGGTCCGGCCTCGGCCCAGCCGACGACGACCGCGCCGAGCGGCCTGCCGTCGCGCAGCATCGGTACCCCGAGCATGCGCCAGTTCCAGCCCATGGCCGTCGGAAAGCGCTGGTCGTATTCCGGGTCAGCCATGACGTTTTCTAGGCGGACGACCGACCTGCTGAGCAGCACGCGCCCGGAAACCTGCGAGGTGTCGGGGCGCATCGGGTACTTGGCGCGGAGCAACCTCTCATAATCTGGGCCCGTGCTGTAACTCGCGGCGTAGTGCAGCTGCTCGCCGTCGAACACGAACACGTTCGCAAACAGGCATCGGCACAGGGCGACGGCGCTGCGCACGATGGTCTTGAACACCGGGAGCGCATCGTTGGGCGAACTGCTGATGACGCGGAGGATCTCCGCCATCGCGGCCTTTTGCTTTCGGGATTCGGCGAGGTCCCGGTTGCGGGCGGCGAGCTGCCTTCTCAGCGCGGCATTCGCCTTTCTGGGTCTGGCGCTTTCGCCTTTCTGTCGCTTCGGCAGCATGCGCTTCGGCATCGGTAGAGCCCCGCGGACAGCCACTGCGACGCTCAGTATTGAAGGATTGTTTGCGCTGGTCAATCACCGTACTAGGTGAATACGCGCCGACCGGCTTTATCGGTGGCTGGAGCCGGGCGGCAGGCTGTTTGCGCTCTTCATGCAGTGGCTGCGCGAGGGCGCGGCGAAGGGCAGCCGATCCATCGCGACAGCCTACATGCTAGGCTCGCCGCAAGGCGATGGCGTTGCGCATGCTCTTCTGGCTTCTGCTCGCCGCGGCGCTGGCATGGCTCCTTTGGTACATGATCAGGATGCCGGGCGAATCGTACCGGGGGCCCCTGGCGGCGCTCACCGAGGACGAGAGCCGGCTCGCGCTGTCGCTGCGCCGCCACGTCGAGGCGCTGGCGAGCCGCGAGCACAACATGTTCCGACCGGCCGAGCTCGAGGCCGCCGCGCGCTACCTCGAGACGGAGCTCACCGGGATGGGTTATGCGCCGCAGGCGCAGCGGTTCCTCACCGGACGCGGCGAGGCGCGCAACATCGAGGTCGAGGTCCGCGGCACGGGCGACGCGTCCATCGTCGTCGGCGCACATTACGATTCGGTGGCCGGCGCCCCCGGCGCGAACGATAACGGTTCGGGCGTCGCGGCGACGCTGGAGCTCGCGCGCCGGCTGCGCGGCGCCGCGCCCGCGCGCACGCTGCGCTTCGTGTTCTTCGTCAACGAAGAGCCGCCTTTTTTCCGCGGCATGGACATGGGCAGTCGCCGCTACGCCATGCGCGCGCGCGAACGAAACGAACGCATTGCGGCGATGTTCTCGCTGGAAACGATCGGCTGGTACTCCGAGCAGCCGGGCAGCCAGCGCTATCCCTTCCCGCTCTCGTTCTTCTACCCCTCGACCGGCGATTTCCTCGCCTTCGTCTCCAACCTGGGCTCGCGCGCGCTGCTGCACGAGTCGATCGCTTCGTTCCGCCGGCAGGCGCAGTTCCCGTCCGAGGGCCTGGCCGCGCCCGCGCTGATTCCGGGCGTGAACTGGTCGGACCACGCATCATTCTGGGAACAGGGCTATGCGGCGCTCATGGTCACCGACACCGCGCCCTATCGCTATCCCCATTACCACAGCGCGACCGACACCCCCGACAAGGTGGACTTCGAGCGCCTGGCGCGCGTGGTGAGCGGGCTCGAGCGCATGCTGCGCGAGCTGGCGGCGCTACCCTAGCGTGTGGGCAACACGGGTCAGAACTTCCCTTCGTCGGGCAGTCGCTCGACGAGGAAGTCGACGAACGCGCGCACCTTCGGCAGCAGATTGCGGCGCGAGACGTACACCGCGCTGATCGAGAGCTCGTGCGTGCCGTAGCCCGGCAACGCCTGCACCAGGCGCCCGTTTTCCAGCTCGCGGGCGACGAAGAAGCGCGGAAACAGCGCCAGCCCGACGCCGTCGAGCGTTGCCTGCTTGAGAACGAAGTCGCTGTTGCAGTACAGCGCGCACTCGATGCGCGCTGCGATCCAGCGGCCCTTGGGCGGGCGGAAGCGCCATTCGTTCGGCATGCGCGCGAGGCTGTAGCCGAGACAGGCGTGACCTTTGAGATCGGCGGGCGCCTTCGGCAGGCCGCGGCGCTTCACGTATGAGGGCGCGGCAACGACGACGAGCGCCGATTCGGCCAGGCGCCGAGCGACCAGCCCGGGATCCACCGCGGGGGTGATGCGCACCGCGACGTCGAACCGGTCCTTCACCAGGTCGGTGATGCGGTCATCCAGATCCAGCTCGAG
>JBFGLA010000228.1:0-4822 GCA_041576355.1 Burkholderiales bacterium | reverse complement strand
GCGCGAGCTGGGCCGGGTGCTCTATACCGACTACGAGGACGCCTTCGAGATCGCGGCGGTGGTGCTGCTGGTCGCGATTATCGCGGCGATCGCGCTCACCCTGCGGCGGCGCAAGGACGCCCGGCGCCAGGACCCCTCCGCCCAGGTCCGGGTGCGGCGCGCCGAGCGGGTCGAGCTGGTGTCGATGCCCGCCGAGAAGGACGGATAGCGGTGATGGGGCCGCCTACGCTGTCGCATTTCCTCGTCCTCGGCGCGCTGCTCTTTTCGATCAGCGTGGTCGGGATCTTCCTCAACCGCCGCAACCTGATCGTCCTGCTGATGGCGATCGAGCTGATGCTGCTCGCCGTGAACCTCAACTTCATCGCGTTCTCGCACTTCCTCGGCGACCTGGCGGGGCAGGTGTTCGTGTTCTTCATCCTCACGGTCGCGGCCGCGGAATCGGCGATCGGTCTCGCGATCCTGGTGGTGCTGTTCCGCAACCTCAACACGATCGATGTCGAGGAGCTCGACTCGCTGAAAGGCTGACGCGGACCCGGCCCGTCGCGGAACGAAAACATGATCTCGATGAAGACCTTGTATCTGCTCGCTGCGTTCGCGCCGCTCGCCGGCGCGATCGTCGCTGGACTGTTCGGCCGCGCGATCGGCCGCACGGGCGCGCACCGGGTGACGATCCTTTCCGTGCTCGTTTCGTTCATCGCCTCGTGCGTGGTCTTCGCCGACGTCCTCGACGGGAACACATTCAACGGAACGGTCTACACGTGGATCACCAGCGGCGAGACGCGGTTCGAGATCGGCTTTCTGATCGACCGCCTGTCGGCGCTGATGATGGTGGTGGTGACATTCGTCTCCCTCATGGTCCACGTCTACACGATCGGCTACATGGCGGACGACCCGGGCTACCAGCGTTTCTTCGCCTACATCTCGCTTTTCACGTTCGCGATGCTGATGCTCGTGATGGCGAACAACTTCGTGCAGCTCTTTTTCGGCTGGGAGGCGGTGGGCCTGGTGTCGTACCTGCTGATCGGGTTCTGGTACACGCGCCCGAGCGCGATCTACGCCAATCTCAAGGCGTTCCTCGTCAATCGCGTCGGCGACTTCGGTTTCATCCTGGGCATCGCGCTCGTCCTCGCGCACTTCGGCACGCTCGACTACGCCGCGGTGTTCGGACAGGCCCCCGCTGCGGCAGGGGCGACGATCCAACTCTTCCCCGGTGTCGAATGGTTGCTGCTCACGGTCGTCTGTATCTGTCTTTTCGTCGGCGCGATGGGCAAGAGCGCGCAGTTCCCGCTGCACGTCTGGCTGCCCGACTCGATGGAGGGCCCGACGCCGATCTCCGCGCTGATCCACGCCGCAACCATGGTGACGGCGGGCATCTTCATGGTCGCGCGCATGTCGCCGCTGTTCGAGCACTCGCAGACCGCGCTTTCGGTCGTGCTCGTAATCGGCGCGATTACGGCGCTTTTCATGGCCCTCGTGGCGCTCACGCAGTACGACATCAAGCGCGTAGTCGCGTACTCGACGCTCTCGCAGCTCGGCTACATGACCGTGGCGCTCGGCGCCTCGGCGTACTCGGCCGCGATCTTCCATCTCATGACGCACGCGTTCTTCAAGGCGGTGCTCTTCCTCGGCGCGGGATCGGTGATCATCGCGCTGCACCACGAGCAGGACATGCGCCGCATGGGGGGGCTCAAGCGCTACATGCCGATCACGTACTGGACCGTGCTGATCGGCGCCATTTCATCGGCCGGCATACCGGGGTTCGCCGGGTTTTTCTCCAAGGACGCGATCATCGAGGCGGTGAGGCTCTCGAGCACGCCCGGCGCGACTTTCGCCTACCTCGCCGTGCTTTCGTGCGTATTCGTGACCGCGGCGTACACGTTCCGGCTGGTGTTCATGGCGTTTCACGGCGAGCCGCGCATGGACACGCAGACTCTCTCGCACGTGCACGAGTCGCCTTGGGTGGTGACCGTGCCGCTCGTGCTGCTCGCGATCCCATCGGTGATTTCGGGCTGGCCGATTGGTGCGGTCGTATTCGGCGATTATTTCGGCAGCAGCATCCAGGTGCTGCCCGAGCACGGCGTAATCGCGAGGATGGCGGCTGAGTACAAGGGGATCTGGGGCTATATCGGCCATGGCATCGCCGCGCCGCCGTTCTGGCTCGCCGCCGCAGGCATCGCTACGGCGTACATCCTGTACCGCGTGCGCACCGACTTGCCCAAACGGATCGCGACCGCGTTCGGCCCGCTGTACGCGCTGGTCGAGCGCAAGTACGGCTTCGACGAGCTGTATTCGTGGCTTTTCGCCGGCGGTGCGCGCGCGGTCGGCAAGGGGTTGTGGAAAGGCGGCGATGAGACCGTGATCGACGGCGTCGTCATCAACGGATCGGCGCGGGTGGTGGGCTGGGTCGCCGCCGTTGCACGCCTGCTCCAATCGGGGATGATCTACCGCTACGCCTCGACGATGCTGATCGGGGTCGTCGTGCTCGTCTACTGGTTCGTGAAGAAATAGTCCGCCATGCTCTTGTCGCTTGCCATCTGGGTCCCGATCGTCGCCGGCCTTGCCGTGCTCGCGACCGGGGGCGACGCCAACGCGACGCTGCAGCGGCGCATCGCGCTGGCCGGCGCGATCCTCGGATTCCTCGTCACGATTCCGCTCTACACGGGATTCAACCTGAACACTAGCGCGATGCAGTTCGAGGAGCTGGTGGCGTGGATCCCGCGCTTCAACATCCGCTACCACCTCGGGGTCGACGGCATCTCGGTGCTCTTCGTGCTGCTCAACAGCTTCATCACCGTGCTCGTCGTGATCGCGGGCTGGACGGTGATCGAGAACCGGGTCGCCCAATACTACGCCTCGTTCCTCGTCCTGTCCGGGCTCATGAATGGCGTGTTCTCCGCGCTCGACGCGGTGCTTTTCTACGTCTTTTTCGAGGGCACGCTGATCCCGATGTTCATCATCATCGGGGTTTGGGGCGGACCGAACCGGGTCTACGCGGCGCTCAAGTTCTTCCTCTTCACGCTCGCCGGCTCGCTTCTCATGCTGGTCGCGCTGCTCTACCTGTACAACGCCTCGGGCGGCAGCTTTGCGATCCTCGACTGGTGGAAGCTGCCGCTCCCGCGCGGCATCCAGACACTGCTTTTCTTCGGTTTCCTGCTCGCGTTCGCGGTCAAGGTGCCGATGTGGCCGGTGCACACGTGGCTGCCGGATGCGCACGTCGAGGCGCCGACCGGGGGCTCGGTGGTGCTCGCGGCGATCATGCTGAAGCTCGGCGCCTACGGGTTCGTGCGCTTCACACTGCCGATCGTGCCGGACGCCTCACGCGAGCTGGCCTGGTTCATGATCGCGCTCTCGCTCATCGCGGTGGTCTACATCGGCCTGGTCGCGCTGGTGCAGACCGACATGAAGAAGCTGATCGCCTACTCGTCGATCTCGCACATGGGGTTCGTCACGCTCGGTTTCTTCATCTTCAACGCGTACGGCGTCGAGGGGGGGCTGGTGCAGATGATCTCGCATGGGTTCGTCTCGGCGGCGATGTTCCTGTGCGTCGGCGTCATGTACGACCGCATGCACAGCCGCATGATCGCCGACTATGGCGGGGTCGTGAACACGATGCCGAAGTTCGCCTCGCTCATGATGCTGTTCGCGATGGCGAATGCGGGGCTTCCGGCGACCAGCGGCTTTGTCGGGGAGTTCATGGTCATTCTGGGGGCGATGAAGGCGAATTTCTGGCTTGCCTTCGCGGCGGCGACGACCCTCGTCTTCGGCGCCGCGTACACGCTGTGGATGTACAAGCGCGTGATCTTCGGCGCGGTCGCGAATGACCGCGTTGCCGCGCTCGCCGACCTGAACCCGCGCGAGCTCATCGTGCTCGGGCTGCTCGCGGTCGCGGTGCTCGCGATGGGCATCTACCCGCTCCCCTTCACCGAGGTCATGCACGCCTCGGTCAACGAGCTGCTGCGACACGTCGCGCTGCCCAAGATCTGACACATGAACCCGCGACCGAATCTGACGCTACTCGACTTTCTCCCGGCGCTGCCCGAGGCGTTTCTCCTCGTCGGCGCGTGCGCGCTGTTGGTGTTCGATCTCTACGCCAAGGACCCGCAGCGTACGCGCAGCCTCGCGCTCGCCCAGCTCGTCCTGCTGGGGACCGCGTTCTGCACGCTGTTCTTGTTTTGGGGCTCGAGGGGAGCGCTGATCTACGCTTTTAACGGGCTGTTCGTCGCCGACGTCATGTCGCACGTGCTTAAGCTCGCGGCATATATCGGGGTCTCGGCCGCGCTCGTGTATTCGCGCCAATACCTGCTCGATCGCGGGCTGCTCAGGGGCGAGTTCCTCGCGCTGCTGCTGTTCGCGCTTCTCGGCATGATGGTGATGATGAGCGCGAACAGCTTCCTCACCGTCTACCTCGGGCTCGAGTTGCTGTCGCTCTGCCTGTACGCGATGGTCGCGCTCAACCGTGACTCGGCGGTTTCGACCGAGGCGGCGATGAAGTACTTCGTCCTCGGCGCACTCGCTTCGGGCCTTCTCCTGTACGGCATGTCGATGATCTACGGCGCGACCGGCACGCTCACGATCACCGACGTTGCGCGCCAGGTCGGGAATCTCTCGGCGAGTTCGACCGAGCGCACCTTCCTCGTCTTCGGCCTGGTGTTCGTCGTCGCGGGGCTCTCGTTCAAGCTCGGCGTCGCGCCGTTCCACGTCTGGATCCCGGACGTGTACCACGGTGCGCCGACCGCGGTGACCCTGGTGATCGGAACGGGGCCGAAGCTCGCCGCGTTCGCGATGGCGATGCGGCTGCTCGTGAACGGCCTGCTCGACCTCG
>JBFGLA010000227.1:0-4822 GCA_041576355.1 Burkholderiales bacterium | reverse complement strand
ATTGAATCGCGCGACGAGCGCTTCGATCTCGACGCCGTTCGATCCGCTCTGCGAATGCCAGAGATGGATCTCGCTCCTGGCCTGCGCGCCCGCGGACCCGAGCGCCCAGGCGATCATGACAATGAGGACACGCGGCATGAATCTCCTATGCCCCCGGATCGATGCCGGGTGAATTCGGAGTATACCGGCCCTCGGGTCCGCGTGGACCGGATCGCCGCAGCGCTGGCCGCGCCGGGTTCGGGCTCGATATGATAAGAGTCCTGCGCGCCCCGCCATGGCAAGAACCTACGACCTGACCGCAGCCGAGCTGACGCGCCGCTATGCGCAAGGCGATCTTTCGCCCGTCGCGGCGACGCAGGCGCTGCTCGAGCGGATCGACGCCTGGGAGCCCAGCCTCAACGCGATGTACCGCGTCGATCGGAACGGAGCGCTCGCCCAGGCGCGCGCCGCCGAAGCGCGCTGGCGCAGCGGAGCTCCGCTCTCCGCGCTCGACGGCGTGCCGATCACGATCAAGGAGAACATCTCGACGCGGGGCGATCCGGCGCCGATCGGCACCCGAGCGAACGAGGACTTTGCGCCCGCAGCTTTCGATGCGCCGCCCGCGGCAAGGGTGCGCGAAGCCGGCTGCGTCATTCTCGGCAAGACGACGATGCCCGACTACGGGATGCTCTCCTCCGGCGTCTCCAGCCTGCACGGCATCACCCGCAACCCGTGGCGGCTCGAGCGCAACCCCTCGGGGTCGAGCTCGGGCGCTGCGGCCGCCGCAGCCGCCGGATACGCGCCGCTCCATCTGGGCACCGACATCGGCGGCTCGGTGCGCCAGCCCGCGACCCATTGCGGCCTCTTCGCGCTCAAGCCTTCGCTCGGGCGAGTCCCGATCTATCCCCCTTACATCGGCCGGGTCGCCGGGCCGATGACGCGCACGGTCGAGGACGCGGCGCTCCTCATGAACGTGCTCGCCAGACCCGATGCGCGCGATTTCATGAGCCTGCCCTATCAGGCCATCGACTACGGTGCGGGACTCGACGGCCTCGAATTGAAAGGGTTGCGCATCGGCTTCCTGCCCGATTTGCAGGCCGGCCTCGCACCGCATCCGGAGGTGCGCGCTGCCGCGCACGCCGCGGCGAAGGCTCTCGAGGCCGAAGGCGCGATCGTCGAGGAGATGCCCGGTTTTCTCACCGCCGAGCTGCTCGACGGGATATGCCGTTTTCTCGAGGCGCGCTCGCACAACGAGTTCCTGCGCCTTGCGCCCGAGCGGCGCGCGAAGGTGCTGCCTTTCGTCGCCGAGTGGTGCAACTGGCGCGCGCAGGGCTTCACAGGCCGCGACGTCATGAGCGCCTACGAGAGCATCGTCGCCACGCGCGAAGCGACGGTCGCCGCGTGCCAGGCCTACGACTACGTCGTCTCGCCGGTGTCGCCCATTCTTCCCTACGCGGCCGAGGCGGCCAGCCCGGGCGACGATCCGCACGACGCGTTGCCGCACATCGCGTTCACGATTCCCTACAACATGTCGGAGCAGCCCGCCGCCTCGCTCAATTGGACTTTCAGCTCGAACACCCTTCAGGATCGCGACGGCGCCGCCGGGGGATTGCCGATCGGCGTGCAGCTGATCGGCCGGCGCTTCGACGACCTCGGCGTGCTGCGGCTCGCGCGCGCCCTCGAACGACTTCGCCCGGAGCAAAAGCCATGGCCAGAGCCCTCCTGATTCTCGTCCTCGCCGCCCTGGCGCTGCCGGCGCAGGCGCAGAAAGTCATCCGCATCGCGCCGCAATCGAACCTCGCCGTGCTCGATCCGTTCTGGACCACGGCGACCGTGACGAGAACGCACGGCTACATGACCTATGACACCCTGTTCGGCGCCGACGCGCAGAACCGCGTCCAGCCGCAGATGGTGGAGAAATGGTCGGCGAGCCCGGACGGCATGACCTGGACCTTCACGCTGCGCGCGGGGCTCGAGTTCCACGACGGTGCTCCCGTCACGAGCGAGGACGTGATCGCATCCCTTGCTCGGTGGTCGCAGCGCGACAACCTCGGCCAGCGGCTCGCCGCGGCGACCCGGAGCTGGGAAGCAATCGACGCGCGCAGCTTTCGCCTCACGCTCAAGGTACCCTTCGGGCTCGTGCTCGAAGCGCTCGGCAAACCGGGCGCGCATGTGCCTTTCATCCTGCCGAAACGCGTCGCCGACATCGCCGCCGACAGGCAGATCGAGGACACGGTCGGCTCGGGACCCTACCGCTTCAATCGCGACGAGTGGAAGCCCGGCAATCTCGTCGTCTACGTGAAGAACCCGGGATACCGGCCGAGGAGCGAGCCGCCCTCGGGCACCGCAGGGGGCAAGCATGTACATGTAGAGCGGGTCGAGTGGCACATCCTGCGCGACGCGCAGACCCAGGTGAACGCGCTGCTCGCGGGCGAGATCGACTTGGTCGAGCAGCCGGCGCACGAGCATTACGCGAGCCTGCGCGCGAGTCCGGACGTACAGGTGTTCGACAACCGCCACGGCGCGCAGGTGCTGCTGCGCTTCAACCACCTGCATCCGCCGTTCGACGATCCGCGCATGCGCCGCGCCGCGCTCGTCGCGCTCGCGCAGGAGCCGTTCCTCAGGGCGCAGTACGTCTCGCCCGACCTTTACCGGACCTGCCGCTCGCTCTACCCGTGCGGCACGCCGTACGAGACGCAGGCCGGAATGGAGGGTCTCATCGGCGGCGACATCAAGCGCGCGCGCGAACTGCTGAAGGAGGCGGGCTACGACGGCACACCGATCGTCATCCTCCAGCCCACCGACCTCGCGACGATCGCCAAGCTTCCCGTGGTCGCAGCGCAGCAGTTGAGGCAAGCGGGCTTCAAGGTCGATCTGATCGCAATGGACTGGCAGAGCCTCGTCTCGCGCCGGCAGAAGAAGGAGCCTCCGGCGCAAGGCGGCTGGAACCTCTTCATGACGACCTTCAACGGGCTCGATCTGATCAATCCCGTCGTCAATCCGGCGCTGAACGCGGCGTGCGACAAGGCCTGGCCCGGCTGGCCTTGCGACGAGAGACTCGAATCCCTGCGCGGCGAGTTCCTGCGTGCGGCCACGGATGCGGACAAGCGGCGCGTTGCCGAGGCCGCGCAGGTGCGGGCGCTCGAGATCGGCACCCACGCCGCGCTCGGCGAGTATCTGCAGCCGGTTGCGGCGCGAAGGAACATCACGGGCTATCTCAACGCACCGGTGTATCTCTACTGGAATCTCGACAAGAGATAGCCGGCCGGCGATACTTCGCCGCCGCCGCGAAACCCATCTCGGCGTCCGGGGAATAAGGAAAAGAATGTACGTTGCCGATTCGAAACGCCTCACCCACGCCGGCGCGCGCAAGATGGCCGAGACAGTAATCACCGTGGCGCAGAAGGAAGGCATCGCCATTACGGTAGCGATCTCCGATGCGGGCGGAAACCTGCTCGTCCTTGAGCGCATGGACGGCGGGCGCTTTCACACCGTGCATTCCTCGACCACCAAGGCGGTCTGCGCCGCCTCCAACAAGAGGCCGACGAGCGCGCAGGGCGCGCAAGGCCAGGCGCTCGACACGGTGCACGCGCTCGGCCTCGCGCTCGCCGCGGGCCCCGAGCGTTGGACTGCGATGGAAGGCGGCTACCCGGTGATCGTCGAGGGCGAGTGCGTCGGCGGCATCGGCGTGAGCGGCGGCACCTGGGAGTTTGACGACCGGGCCGCGCGCGCCGCGCTGGATGCGATCGGCTGCGGCTGGCGCAAAGACTCCAAGTAAGAGAAGAAGAACGCGACATGGCTACCGAGCCGCTCCGCGTCGCGTGCATCGGCATGGGTTGGTGGTCGGACGTGCTGGCCGACGCGATCCAGCGCTCGGGCAAGCTGAAGATCATCTCCTGCTTCACCCGCTCCACGGAGAAGCGCGCCGCGTTCGCGAAGAAGTACGGCTGCGTCGCCGCGCCGAGCTACGAATCGATTCTTGCCGACCGCTCGATCGAGGCGATCGTCAACACCACGCCGAACAACGTGCACCTGGAAACCACCCGCCAGGCGGCCGAGGCCGGCAAGCACATATTCCTCGACAAGCCGATCGCCAACACCGTCGCAGAAGGCCGGGCGATCACCGAGATCTGCCGCAAGGCCGGCGTCGTGCTCGCGATCGGCTACCAGCGCCGGCGCGAGAGCCAGTTCCGCTGGATGAAGGCGAGAATCGACGCCGGCGAGTTCGGGCGGCTCGTGAACGCCGAAGCGAACATCAGCCGCGATCGCCTCGGCAAGATCGATCTCAACTCGTGGCGCTACACCGCCGAGGGCATGCCCGGCGGCGTGATGCTGCAGATCGGCGTGCACTACGTCGATGTCCTGGAATATCTCATCGGACCGGTCAAGACGGTGAGCGGCAGCCTCGCACAACTCGTGCTCCCGGGCGACAACCCGGATGTCGCGAGCCTCATCCTCGAGCACGACAGCGGCGCGCTCTCGACGGTCAACGCGAGCTACGCCTCGGCTTCCGAGTACTACGTGATGAACGTCTACGGCAAGGAAGCGAGCGCGTACTACAACCTGCACGAGGGGCTGCGGTTCCTCAAGCGCGGCGCCGAGCGCGCCGAGCCGGTGCCGTTCCAGAAGAACGACACCTTCGCCGACGAGCTGGAGGAATTCGCCGCCGCGGCGCGCGGCCAGGGCAAGCCCGAAACCGGCGGCGAGCACGGCACCCGCTCGCTCGCGGTGATCCGGGCCGGGATCAAGTCGGCGCGCGAGGGGCGGCGCGTGCCGGTGTCCGAGATACTCGCGTCCGGGGAATGACGTCAAGGGAGGTCGCATGACTCGCGTCACCAGAAGT
>JBFGLA010000226.1:0-4823 GCA_041576355.1 Burkholderiales bacterium | reverse complement strand
GCGAGCCTGCCGCAGTCGCAGTCGGCCGCCGTGCTCGACCAGGTTTGCGCCGCGCTCGAGGCGGCGCCCTCGGAAGGCCTTGGCCCGCGCGATTTCTCGCGCGCGCTGCGGCTGCTCGATACGCGCGCCCAGGCCGCCGTCGCCGAGCTGACGCGCACCGTGTTTCGCGGGGCGCGCGGCGAGCAGATCTCGGAGGCCACGGTCAGCGCGCTCGCGCGCTACTCGCAGCGCGTCGCGGCCCTCTATGCGCGCATGCTCGAAGAGGCGCAGGGCTCCCGGCCTGCCGGCGAGCAGAGGGAGCATGTCCTGCTCATCGCGTGCCGCGGCCTGTACGCGCTCGCGCAGCGCAAGAAGTTCGCGCGCATCGCCTATCGCGCGCCGGAGCCCGAGATCTGGCAATCGCTGCAAGCGATTCGCGCCCGCATCCGGGAATTCGGCCTGATCCACGAGGCGACGCGGATCTACCCGGACCGCCCGGACCCGACCTCGCCCCACGCCGAGTACCTGATCGCGATGATGCTCGACACCGTGCCGCTCGGCGCGCTGCTTCCGGCTCAGATTCAGTGCCTCGACCTGATGCTGCAGCGCTTCGCGCAGGGATTCGTCTACAGCAACAGGCCCTCGGCCGATGCATATTTTTTCGTCGATCCGGCGCGCCCGCAGCCGCCGCAGCGCTGGCTGCCCGGGCTGCCGATCCGCAGCGGCACGCGCTACTTCGGCCCGGGCGAGCTGCGGCAGAAAATCGCGGGACTGCGCGAGCAGGCCGGGCAAAGCGCCGCACCGCCGGATTGGGCGGCGCACAGCGGCTGCGACGCCCACGCGTACCTGGATCTGCTCAAGGTGCTCGGCCGGCACTGGTCGGACAAGCCTCCGCAGCGGCGCGAGCGGCGCGACTCCGGCGCCGGCGAAGTCCTGATGGTGCACGGCCTGGAAGAAGTACGCCGCGTGCTCAGCGCGGGACGGCTGGTGCACTCGCGCGAGGCGTCCGAACGCCGCGAGCAGCGGCTGCGGGCGCTGCGCGAGCAGCGGCACTTCGATCAATTGCGCTTCGGCTCGGTCGACCCGGACAAGACCACCACCGGCAAGCTCCTCAAGGAAGATCTGGTGCGCGCGCAGCGGCTGCTCGAGCGGCTGGAGGACGAGGAGGAAGCGATGGCCGAGCGCATGCCGATCGCCGATATGAGCGAGTCGGGGCTGGGTGTCGCGCTCCCGGCCAACGCGCGCTGGGGGCGGGTTGGCGAGCTGGTCGCGTTCCGCTTGCCGAGCAGCCAGCAGTGGGAGCTTGCGATCACGCGCCGCATGGTTCGTGCGGGTGCGCGAGTGCTGGTCGGGCTGGAGCGGTTCCGGGGCGAGGCGACGCCGGTACGCGCGGCCTTCTCAGCCGATTTACGCTCGCCTGGCGATGCCTACGCCGACTCGGAGGCGGAGGTCGACGCGATCCTCGTCTCGGCGCAGCGCAAGCTGCTCATCGTCCCCCCCGGTCATCACGCAGCGGGCAAGACGGTGCTCGTGCGCTCGACGAACGAGACTCAGACGCTGCACGCGCAGGAGGTCGTCGAGTCGGGCCGGGATTTCAACATCTTCGCGCTCGAACCTGCATAGGCCCGCGCTCTCAGCCGCTGCCGCGCGGCTTCGTTTCTTCTCTTTTCCTGAGCTCCTTGCGCTGCACCTTGCCGGTCGTCGTCATCGGCAGCGAGTCGATGAATTCGATCTCGCGCGGATACTCGTAGGGTGCAAGCCGCCCGCGCACATGGGCGCGGATCTCCTCCTCGAGCGCCTGCGACGGCTGCCGGCCCGGCTGCAGCACGATGAAGGCCTTGACGATCTGGCCGCGCGCCTCGTCCGCCTTGCCGATCACGGCGGCGTTGGCGACCGCGGGATGGCGCACGAGGCAGGTCTCGATCTCGGCCGGACCGATGCGGTAGCCCGCCGACTTGATGACGTCGTCCGAGCGGCCCTGGTACCAGATCGTCCCGTCCTCGTCCATCTTGCCCTGGTCGCCGGTGCAGCCCCAGTCGCCGATGAACTTCTCCTTCGTCGCCTCGGGGTTCTTCCAGTACTCGAGGAAAAACACCGGGTCCTTCATACCGTTGCAGGTGCGATTGACCGCGATCTCGCCCAGCTCGCCGCGCGGCAGCTCCTCGCCCGAGGCGCCGATGATCGCGACGCGGTGTCCGGGATACGGCCGTCCGATCGCGCCCGGCTTCACCGGCCAGGCCGCCTGGCAATTGCCGACGACGTAGTTGATCTCGGTCTGCCCGAACATCTCGTTCACCGTGACGCCGAGCGCATCGCGCGCCCACTCGATCACGGCGGCGCCGACCGACTCGCCCGCGCTCATGATCGAGCGCAGCTCGAGGTCGTATCGCTTGCGCGGCTCGGGCACCGCCTTCATCATGAGCTTCAACGCGGTCGGAAAGAGAAACGAGTTCCTGACGCCGTAGCGCTCGATCAAGTCGTATGCCTTCTCCGCATCGAACCGGCCGCGGTAGCCGAGGATGGGCTGGCCGAAGTACCAGGCCGGGAGCAGCGCGTCCATCAGCCCGCCGGTCCACGCCCAGTCGGCGGGCGACCAGAACATGTCGCGCGGCTGCGGATAGAAATCGTGCGAATGAACGAATCCGGGAAGATTGCCGAGCAGCACCCGGTGCGCCTTCAACGCGCCCTTGGGCGGGCCGGTGGTCCCGCTCGTATAGATAATGAGCGCCGGGTCGTCCGCGCCGGAGTCGATGCAGGAAAAGCGCCGGCTTGCCTTGGCGAGCAGGTCCTCCCAGGGCTGCACGCCCGCCTCGCGCGCCCCCGCGACGCCGATGACGTGCTTCAGATGGGAAAGCCTGTCCCTCACGGCCCACAGGTTCGCGATCGTCGCCGGCTCGACGATCGCGACTGTCGCCTCGGCGTGCTCCATGCGGTACTCGAGCGCGTCGGGACCGAAGAGATGCGAGAGCGGCAGCGCGACCGCGCCCATCTGGAACACGGCCATGTAGGCGATCGCCGTCTCCGGGCGCTGCGGCAGGATGATCGCGACCCGGTCGCCGCGGGTGACGCCGAGCGCGGCGAGCGCGTTCGAGAGCCGGTTCGCCTCGACCTGGATGTCGCGGAACGAGTATGCGGCGCTCGCGCCCGACTCGTCCTCCCAGTAAAGCGCGAAGCGCGCGCGGTCCTCGGCCCAGCGCGCGCAGCACTCGCGCGCGATGTTGAAGCGCGCCGGGACATCCCACCTGAAGCTGCGGTAGATCTCCTGGTAGCGGTCGACCATCTCCAGACCGCCGACTTTCCCGGTCACTCCCGCACGGAATCCTTGGCGGTGGGCTGGCCCGGGTCGATCGATTCGACGTACGGAGTGTGGATCGCGTCGTCGAACTTCAGCCGGGCGACGTTCACGAGCGGCTTCCCGGGCTCGCGCGCGGCCCTGATCGCTACGGGCACCGGGACGGTCGCTACCGGCGCCGGTGCGGGTAACTCGCGGTGAATCACGCCTTGCGCGCTGCGCAAATCTGGGAGCGTGGCATCCGCGGCGGGCTGCATCGAAGCGTTCAGCTCGATCGCAGCCCATATTCCCGAGCCGAGCGCGAGCGCGATGGCGACGTACCGTGCCGCGATCACACCGTGCAGGCGCACGGATTTTTGTTCTAGCGCGGTATCCTCGGCTCTGGACATGGTCGTCCCTACTGCCGATATCGGCAGGATGCGCCCGTGACTGTACCACCATCGAATGTCGGTGCGTGAATCTTTGTCAGATCTTGCGGGAGGTTACGAATGCTTCTTGATGCTCTGGTTTTCGACGCCTACGGAACCCTTTTCGACCCGCATGCGGTCATCGCGCGCTGCGAGCGCTTCTGGCCGGGGAAAGGGACGGCGCTCTCGCAGCTCTGGCGCGCAAAGCAGCTCGAGTACACCTGGCAGCGCAGCCTGATGGGGCGCTACCTGCCGTTTTCGGAGGTGACCCGCGAGGCGCTGGCCTACGCCTGCGAATCGCTCGCGCTGCGCTGCGAAGCCGAGCAGCAATCGGCGTTGATGCAGGAGTACCTCAACCTCGCGCCGTATCCGGACGTGCCAGATGCGTTGACCGCCCTGAAGACCGGCAAGCGAAGACTCGCGATCCTGACCAACGGCTCGCCGGACATGATCGAGCCGCTGGTCGCCAACCGCGGCATGGCGAAGACCTTCGATGCCGTCCTGAGCGTGCACGAGCTGAAGCGCTTCAAGCCCTCGCCGCAGGTGTACGACCTCGCGGTGCAGAAACTCGGCGTTCCCGCCGCCCGGATCGGGTTCGTCTCGTCCAACTGCTGGGACGCGCTCGGCGCGAAGTCCTTCGGCTTCTCCGCCTGGTGGATCAACCGCACCGGCGCGCCGGTCGACCGGCTCGGTTTCCAGCCCGACGGGATATTGAAGAGCCTCGGCGATCTGCCCGCCGCGCTCGCGCGCTAGACGGCGCGCTCAGCCGGGCGCCTCGAAGCGGAAGTCGCAGTGCGCGGCGCCTTCCATGATCGTCTGCGTGCGCTTGAGCCGGATGCGCGGATTGAACCCGTCGACCATGGCGTAGTCGCGGTTGCAGTGGATGAGGTACCCGAGCTCGGGCAGCCCCAGCTCCTTGAAATATTCGGCATAGCGGCAGCGGGTCACGTTGAAATCGAGCTTGCCGCCGCCCTCCCCCAGTCTCTTGATCTCGAGACTGCCGCCGGCCGACCACACTCCCGACACGCGCGCCATCGCGGAAAGGTCGTCGCCGAACTGGCCCGCCCAGCGCTCGCCGTCCTGCCGGGCCAGTCCGATGATCACCTGGCGCGCGACCTCGTTCGCGCGCTCTTTGCCGAATTCGC
>JBFGLA010000225.1:0-4840 GCA_041576355.1 Burkholderiales bacterium | reverse complement strand
GCGCCGGCTCGCGCTCGAGCGATAGCCGCGCGTCGCCGAGTGCGATCTCGACCTGCGCCCGGCTATCCGAGAGATAAGTGAATTCCGAGCGCGCGACCTCGATCACGTGCGGATCGATGTCGTAGAAACGGTAGACGTCCCCGGGTCTTCCGTACGCGGCGAGCGTCCCCGTCCCCAGGCCGATGACGCCGACTCGGATCGGGCCGCCGTCCTGTCGCGACCGGATCGCCGCGCCGACGCCGGATTTCTCGTGGTAATAGGTGGTGACGATCGAGCGCCGGCCTTCGAGCATGTACTGCTCGCCATGCATGATCGCGCCGTGCATCAGCCGCCACAGGTGCGACGGCTCGCCGGGCGCGCCGTATTCCTTCACCCGCAGGACGCCGAAGAACCCGCGTGCCGAGTAGCGCACGTCGTCGTGATAGCGAAAGCCGTCGTAAGCGGCGCATCCGGTCACGCCGAGAAGCACCGCGAGGCTGGCGAAGCGCGCAACGCGGTTCAGGCTCGCGAAGCGCACCGCGGCGAGCAGCGCGAGCGCGATCAGCCCGACCCCCAGCTCGTAGTAGGCGTCGAAAGCGAGCGGCGCGACCACCGCGACGAGCAGTCCGCCGAACGCACCGCCCGCCGAAACCGTGAGGTAGAACCCGGTCAGATGCCGCGCCGGCGGCCGCTCGCGGTACAGCTCCCCGTGGCAGAACAGGCACGCGAGGAACAGTCCCGGCAGATAGATCGCGAGCTGCACGTTGAGATCGAACTGGAAGTCCGAGTCGACCAGCAGCCATGCCATGCCGGCGATCCAGGCGAGGATGAAGATCCACAAAAGCTCCGCCCGGTACAGTCCCTTGCCTTCGAACGCGACCACGAAGCTGAGCAGATAGAGCGTGAGCGGTGCGAGCCAGAGGAGGGGGATCGAGGCGACGTTCTGGGTCAGGTGGTTCGTAACCGCGAGCAGCATCACCGAACCGGTCGCCGACAGCGCCAGCCATAGCACGTAGTCGCCCCGCCCCGGCCCGCGTGCGCGCGCCTCGTCCGCCACCATCAGGGGCAGCGAGCGCGCCGGCGTCGTCCACGCCAGCGCCCCCGAAAGAAGCGCGAACGCTCCGAACAGCCAGGACCACGCGCGCACCTGCTCGCCGCTCGTCAGGTAGGGCTCCACGGCGAACGGATAACCCACGAGCGCGACGAGCGCGGCGAGGTTGGACACCGCGAACAGGCGGTACGGATTGCCGTGCGGGCGCGAACGCGCGTACCAGACCTGAAGCAAGGGGCTCGTCGAGGCGAGGAGCAGGTACGGCAACCCGACCGCGGCGGCGAGCAGGAGCAGGATGTGGCTGATGGGCTCCTCGTCCCCCTGCGGCAGCCAGGACTCGCCGGGCGCAATCGGCAGCGTGAGCACGGCTGTGGCCAGCAGAGCCGCGTGCAGCATCGCGTGTGCGCGCGGCTGGAGCCGGGACACGGCGGCGTGCGCGTACACGTAGCCTGCGAGCAGCAGCGCCTGGAAGAAAAGCATGCACGTCGTCCATACCGCGGGGCTGCCCCCGAACCACGGCAGGATCAGCCGCGCGATCAGCGGCTGAACGAGAAACAGCAGGAACGACGACAAAAAGATGGTCGCGGCGTACGGCATGCTCGAATCGCGCGGCTTTCTCGCTGCGCCTCTCGCGGCGCGCTAGACGCGCTTCGCCAGCTCGGCGGCGAGGCCCGTGTAGGAGGCCGGCCTCAGCGCGAGCAAGCGCTTCTTCGCCGCCTTGGGGATCGGAAGCCGCCGCACGAAAGCCGCCAGCTGCGCGCGCCCGATCCGCTTGCCGCGGGTGAGCGCCTTCAGCTTCTCGTAGGCGTCCGGCACGCCGTGGCGGCGCATGAGCTGCTGGATCGGCTCGGCGAGCACCTCCCAGTTCGCGTCGAGATCCTCGGCGAGCCGGCGCGAATCGGCCTCGAGCCTGCCCAGGCCGCGCAAGCACGACGTGTATGCGAGCAGCGTGTGCCCGAGCGCGGCGCCGACGTTACGCAGCGCGGTCGAATCCGAAAGATCCCTCTGCCAGCGCGATACGGGAAGCTTGTCAGCGAGGTGCCGTAACATCGCGTTCGCGATTCCGACATTGCCTTCGGAGTTCTCGAAGTCGATCGGGTTCACCTTGTGCGGCATGGTCGAGGAGCCGACCTCCCCCGCCTTCAGCTTCTGCCGGAAATAGCCCAGCGAGATATAGCCCCAGAGGTCGCGGTCGAGATCGAGAACCACCGTGTTGGCGCGCGCATACGCATCGAATAGCTCGGCGTACGAGTCGTGCGGCTCGATCTGGGTCGTGTAGGGATTGCACCCGATTCCCAGGCGCTCCACGAACCGGCCGCAGAACCGTTCCCAGTCGATGCCGGGGTAGGCCACGACATGCGCGTTGTAGTTGCCGACCGCGCCGTTGATCTTCCCGAGTATCGGCACCGCCGCAATTCGCGTGCGCGCACCGCGCAGCCGATGCACGAAATTCGCGATCTCCTTGCCCAGCGTGGTCGGCGAGGCAGGCTGCCCATGGGTGCGCGAGAGCATCGCGGCCTGCGCGTGGCGGTGGGCGAGCGCACGCAGCGCCCGGATGAGCTCCTCGAGCCGCGGCAGCATGACCTTGTCGCGCGATTCTGCGAGCATCAGCGCGTAGGAAAGGTTGTTGATGTCCTCGGAGGTGCAGGCGAAATGCACGAATTCGAGCGAGCGCTGCACCTCGCGATTCTTCGCCAGCCTGCCTTTCAGCCAGTACTCGATCGCCTTGACGTCGTGGTTGGTCTCAGCCTCGATGTTCTTGATGTGCTCGGAATCGCGCTCGGTGAAGCCGGAAACGAGGGCGTCGAGCGCCGCAACGGTCGCGCGGGAGAACGGCCTCAACTCGCGCACTTGCGGAGCGGCCGCGAGCGCCTTCAGCCACGCCAGCTCGACGCGCACCCGATAGCGGATAAGCGCGTGCTCGCTGAAGTACGGGCGCAGAGGGTCCGCTGACTTGGCGTACCGGCCGTCGAGGGGAGACAAAGCGGTAAGAGGAGAAGGCATGGCGGAGCGGCGTCGTTCGTTTCGCGGCGATGGTCAATGCCGGTGGCCTGCCGTCTATGACCATTGGCCAATCGCTTCGACTCTCGGCCGGCGGGTATTATACGTTCCGCGACTCCTACCGACGCGGAAGGGAAGAAAACGCCCTCCGGCGCGGTTTACTCCGTGATGGACTCTTCGCACGCAAACTTTGCAGAGCGCACGCCCGCGGCAGCGCCCCGGGGAACGCGTCATTGCGTCTCGTTCCGAACGGTATAATCTTTCCGCCCCGCACCGCCCGTCTGCCGAACCCGATGAAACTGCTTGTCTCTCCGCTCAGCCCCTTCGGCCGTAAGGTGCGCATCGTCCTCGCGGAAAAGCGCATCGAATGCGAGATGGAGATGGTCGACGTGCAGCCCGCCGACAATCGCGTGCTCGAGTTCAATCCGCTCGGCAAGATCCCGACCTTGCTGCTCGACAATGGCACGGCGATCTTCGACTCGCGCGTGATCGTCGAATTCCTGGATAACGTTTCGCCGATCAGCCGCCTGATACCCGACCCCAATCGCGACCGGGTCGCGGTGCGGCGCTGGGAGGCGCTCGCCGACGGCGTGCTCGACGCCGGGATACTCGTGCGGCTCGAGGGACTGCGGCCGAAGAACGAGCGCAGCGCAGACTGGACGGAGCGGCAGCTCGGCAAGGTTCGGCGCGGCCTCGCGCAGCTCGCGCGCGAACTGGGCGAGCGGCTCTGGTGCCACAACGGAAAGTATTCGCTCGCCGATATCGCGCTCGGCTGCTGTCTGGGCTGGCTCGAGTTCCGCAAGCCGGGCGGAATCGAGTGGCTCGCCGATCACGCGAACCTGCGACGTCACTACGAGAAGCTGCTTCTGCGCCCGGCGTTCGCGGAGACGGTGCCGAAGTAGGCGCTAGGCGATCACCGCACCGCCGAGGCAGACCTCGCGTTCGTACAACACGACCGACTGCCCGGGCGTGACCGCCCACTGGGGCGTTTCGAACTCCACCGCAACCCCGGCCTCGCGCACGCGCGAAACCGTGCATCCCGCATCGGATTGGCGATAGCGGGTCTTGGCGCTGTGCACGCTCCCCTCCGCGGGCGCCGCGCCTGAGATCCAGCTCGCATCCAGCGCATCGAGCGAACGCTTCATGAGAAGCGGGTGGTCGTGCCCCTGCACCACGGTCAGGGTATTGGTCGAAAGATCCTTGCGCGCGACATACCAGGCGCCACCGTCGCCGCCCTTCGTTCCACCCAGACCGATCCCCTTCCTCTGCCCGATGGTGTAGAAGGCGAGGCCGATATGCTCGCCCACCTGCGCGCCCTCGGGCGTGACGATCGGACCGGGTTCTCTCGGCAGGTAGCGGTTGAGGAACTCGCGGAACGGCCGCTCGCCGATGAAGCAGATGCCGGTGGAATCCTTCTTGGCGTGGTTGGGGAGTCCCGCCTCGCGCGCGAGGTTGCGCACCTCGCTTTTCTTCAGGTGCCCGACCGGGAACATCACGCGCGCGAGCTGCGCCTGCGTGAGCCGGTGCAGGAAATAGCTCTGGTCCTTGGCGCTGTCCGCGCCGCGCAGCAGCTCGACCTTGCCCTCGCTCCCCCTCACCTGCGCATAGTGCCCGGTCGCGATGCGCTGCGCGCCGAGCCGCAGCGCATGATCAAGGAAGGCCTTGAACTTGATCTCGGCGTTGCACAGCACGTCCGGGTTCGGCGTGCGGCCGGCGGAATACTCGCGCAGGAACTCGGAGAACACCCGGTCCTTGTACTCGGCGGCGAAGTTCACCGCTTCGAGGTCGATGCCGATGACCTCGGCCGCG
>JBFGLA010000224.1:0-4848 GCA_041576355.1 Burkholderiales bacterium | reverse complement strand
GACACCAAACACTGCTTTCACGGCTTTCATCCAAGGGCCGGCTTTTGGAAGCAGTTTCCCGCAGGTGGTGCCGACGATGTTGATCCCGAAGAACGCGAACGCCGCCGGCAGCGCGGTGATGAAGAGCGCCGAGAGCAGGCCGAAGAGCAGGCATGCCGCGACCCACCAGGCCATCGGCGGCTAAGCGTGCGGCACGCCGCCCGGCGCCGGCGCCTCGCGCGCGACGAGCCGGCGCACGAACTCGACCGCCAGCAGCGCAAAGCACGCCGCGACCGGCGCGTACAGCCACCACTCCGGGAACACAACGCTCTTCAGCACCATCGATCCCTGGCGCGCCGAGTCGAGCGCCGCGCGTACGCCGTAGACGACGAACACCAGGCTGATTGCAAGCCCCAAGCCATTCGCGAGGATATCCAGCGCGCGCGCGGGGCCGGGCGCGAGCGCTCGCAGGAGCGCGTCGAGCCGCACGTGCTCGTTCCTGCGCAGGAGCCACGGCGCGACGAGAAAGGTCGCGAGCGGCAGGCAGTATTCGGAGACTTCCAGTATCCAGGGCGCCGCGCCCAGCCCGACATTGCGCGCGACGACGTCGAGCGTCACCGCGAGCGCCATCGCGCCGAGCAGCAGCGCCGCGGCCGCGGCGCAGCCTTCGAGAAAACGGGCGTAGCCGCGCGCCATGCGCCGCTATTTGCTCAGCAGCTTCTTCAGCTGGGGCCCCGTATCGGGCGCCGTCTTGATGATGCTCGCCCAGCCGACTTCGTAGGCCTTATCGTAGTAGGCCTTCGTCGTCGAAGCGTCGAAGCGGATCGTCTGGATGCCGGCCTGCGCCTGGCGCTGGGTCTCTTCGTCGTTGTAACGCTTCCAGTACTCGTTCATCTCCTCGAGCGCGAGCGCCTGCTTCTGCAGGAACTCGCGCTGCCTGGTGCTGAGCTTGCGGTACGCGTCGAGATTCATGATCACCGAGACTTCGGCGTTGTAGAAGCCCGGGTCGACCCGGAACTTGGTCTTTTCGTGCCAGTTGAAGTCGAAGATGCCACCGATCGGCCAGCCGTAGCCGTCGACCACTCCGCGCTCGAGCGCGGTGTAGACCTCGCCCGGCGCGGTCTGCATCAGCGTCGCCCCCATCGAGGCGAAGAAGTCGCGGTACACCGGCGTGATCCGGATCTTCAGGCCGGTGAGGTCGGGCTTGTCGATCTTCTTGGTGAGGTACAGGTGGAACGGCGTGTGATCGAGCATGCGCGCGAGGTAGGCCATGTTCGCCTTCTTGCTCCAGACCTCGTTGATGTAGTCGTAGGCGCCGTTCCGTCTCTGCTCGGCAGCGGTGTTTTGCGCGAGCTTGAGCGCGTCGGCCTCGGGCATGAGGTTGGTGTAGAAGGCGCCGGTGCTCATCGCGAGCTCAACCACGCCGTTCGACACGGCTTTGCCGACTTCGAAAGTCGGGATCGCCTTCGGGCCGCCGATGAAGTTGATCTGCAGCGTTCCCTTGCCCTCGGCGTTGAATTTCTGCATCCAGCCGCTCAGGTGCTTGACGTAGACGCTGTTCTCGGGAAACGCCGAGACGAGCTTGAGCGTCGTTTCCTGTGCGCTCGCCCCGAGCGGCGCAAGCGCGGCCGCAGCGAGCAGTACCATCGCTTTCATGTCTCCTCCTTGTTGGAATCCAGCCGGGCGAGCGTAGGAGGCGACCTCCGGTTTGTCAATCGCCGCGCGCCTCGCGGCTTGGTCTACGATAGCGCGCACATGAAGCCCACCGCGCCGCCCGACCCGGAACCGAGACGGCCGAAGTTTGTTCCGCCGCCGCTCGCCTGCGACGCGCACTGCCACGTCTTCGGCCCCGCGACCCGATTTCCTTATGCGCCCGAGCGCGCCTACACGCCGCCGGATGCGCCTTTCGAGGACCTCGTCCGGCTGCACTCGATCCTCGGCATCGAGCGCGCGGTGATCGTGCACGCGAGCTGTCACGGCGCCGACATGCGGGTGACGCTGGATGCGATCCGGCGCTCGGGCGGGCGCTTTCGCGGCACCGCGATCATCGACGAGGGATACACCGACGCGGACTTCGGGCGTCTGCACGAAGGCGGGATCCGCGGCGTGCGGTTCAATTTCGTCAAGCACTTGGGCGGCCGGCCGGACGCTGCGCTCTTTCAGCGCACCGTCGAGCGCATCCGGCCGCTCGGCTGGCACCTGATCCTGCACCTGGACGCCGACGATATCGTCGAATTCGAGGACATGCTGAGAAAGCTCCCGCTCCCGATCGTCATCGACCACATGGGAAGAGTCAAAGCGGCGGAGGGCTTGACGCAGCGGCCTTTTCGCGTCCTGCTCGAGTTTATGAAGAACGAGAACTGCTGGGCCAAGGTCTGCGGCGCGGAGCGAGTCTCCTCGGCGGGACCGCCCTTCGCCGACGCGATCCCGTTTGCGCGTGCGCTCATCGAGGCGGCGCCGGACCGAGTCCTGTGGGGCACCGACTGGCCGCACCCGAACGTCGGCGCTCACATGCCCAACGACGGCGACCTGCTCGACCTCTTCCCCCTGATGGCGCCCGAGCCCGATCTGCAGCGCAAGATCCTCGTCGACAATCCGGCGCAGCTGTACGGATTCGATCGGAAGTAAACTCTCGCCCCGATGAGCCTAGACATCGAAAAGCTGAAGCGCGCCGCGCCGCCGCTGCCGTTTAGGCTGCGCAAGATCGGCCACGTCGTGCTGCGCGCCTCAAACCTCGAGCGCTCGGTGCGCTTCTACACCCAGGTCCTCGGTTTCCAGGTGTCGGACGTCTATCCCGAGGACATGATGCCCGGCGGGATGGTTTTCATGCGCTGCAACGCCGACCATCACGGCATCGCGCTCGTCGGTGGCGCGAGCGAACCTTCCGCGCAGCGCGAGCTGCACCATCTCGCGTTCGAGGTGGCGACGCTCGACGAAGTGTTCCGCGCGAGGAAGCTCCTGCGCGAGCAGGGCGTTCCCATTGTGTTCGAAGGCCGGCGGCGCGCCGGGGTGCAGATCGCGGTCGAGTTCCTCGACCCGGACGGCCACAATCTCGAGATCTACTGGGGCCTCGACCAGGTCGGCTCCGACGGGTCGGTGCGGCCGAAGGAGGAGTGGCGCTGGGCGCATACGCTCGAGGAAGCGCTCGCGCATCCGCCGCCGGGACAGGTCCCGCTGCTGCACGACCGTACGCTGCTCGATCCCGAACGGTAGAGAAGGAAGGAGACGCGGCGATGCGCACGCAACAGGCGCTCGGCCTGAAGACGCTGCTCGGCGATTACCCGATCACCCGCGCGCTGAAGCAGGGCGAAGTCGCCTCGCCCCGCGTGCGGCTCGAGTTCGCGGATGTGAAGCGGCCGAGCACGGCGTTCAAGCGCGTGGTGCGCGACCTCGAGTTCGACGTCGCCGAGCTTGCGCTCATGACGTTCCTCCTTGCCAAGGCGCACGGCAAGCCGCTCGTGCTGCTGCCAACGGTTTTGCTCGCGCGCTTCCAGCATCCCTACCTCGTCTACAACGCCGAGCGCGGACACCTCGCACCGAACGATCTCGCCGGGCGCTGGGTCGGAATCCGATCGTATTCGGTCACGACGGCGACCTGGATCCGGGAGATCCTCGCCGCCGACCATGGGGTGGATGCCGCGCGCGTGCGCTGGGTGACCTTCGAGGAGCCGCACGTCGCCGAGTTCCGCGATCCGGCGAACGTCGAGCGCGCGCCCGAAGGAAAGAACGTCGTCGACATGCTGCGCGCGGGCGAGATCGATGCGGCGGTGCTGGCCGACCCTCCGGCCGATCCGCGCCTGAAGCCGCTGATCCCGGATCCCGGGGCCGCGGCGCGCGATTGGCACCGGCGCCACGGCGCCATCCAGGTCAATCACATGGTGGTGGTGAAGGCATCGTTGTCGAAGTCGGACCCGGAAGCCGTGCGCGAGGTCTACCGGTTGCTGCGGGAGAGCAAGGTCGCGGCGCCGCCGAGCGCCGAAGGCGCGCTCGACCTGAACCTGTTCGGCGCCACAGCGAACCGGCGCAACCTCGAAGTCGCGCTCGACTGCGCGTACCGGCAGCAGCTCATCCCCCGCCGCTACGAGGTCGACGAGCTTTACGACGACGTCACGCGTTCGCTCGGTGCCTGACCTCCAACCAAGGGAGTCCTCGCAATGAAAATATCAACCCGTATCCGCGCCGCCGCAGCGCTTTCCGCGCTGCTGGCCTTCTCCGCGCAGGCGCAGGCCTTTCCGACCAAGCCGGTGCGCATCGTCGTTCCCTTCGGGCCGGGCGGCGTCGCCGACATCGTCGCGCGCACCGTGGCGCCGAAGCTGACCGAGGGATTGGGCCAGCAGGTCGTGATCGAGAACAAGCCGAGCGCGGGCGGTATCGTCGCCGCCGAGGCCGTCGCCCGCGCCGAGCCCGACGGGCACACGCTGCTCCTCATCTCCAACGGCAACGCGGTCAGCTCGGCGCTCTTCAAATCGCTGCCCTACGACCCCTTGAACGACTTCGCGATGATCTCGACGATGGGCTTCTTCGGGCTGGCGATCGTCACCGACGCGAAGTCTTCGGCGAAGACGCTGCAAGAGGCGATCGCGCTGGCGAAAGCGAGCCCCGGTAAGCTCAATATCGGCACGATCGGAGTCGGGAGCACGCAGAATCTCGCCGCGGAGCTGTTTCGCTCGAGCGCCGGGGTCGACATGCAGATCATTCCCTACAAGGCGACCCCCGAGGTGTTCGCGGCGATGAAGCAGCAGGACGCGCACATCGCGTTCGAGATCCTCGCGCCGGTGATGGGACAGCTCAAGGCAGGAAGCCTGCGCGCGCTCGCGGTCACGACCGCGAAGCGCTTTCCCGGGCTGCCCGAGGTGCCGACCGCGATCG
>JBFGLA010000223.1:0-4907 GCA_041576355.1 Burkholderiales bacterium | reverse complement strand
GTGCCGAATTCGCGGCTCAAGCCCTTCGAGGAACAAATCGAGAAGGGCAAGGTTCTGCTCATGGTCGATGTGCCCTACGGACAGGTCGAGCAGATCCGCGATCTCGTCATCCGACGCCACCCTGAAGCGGTATCAGGCGGGCAGGAGACGCGCTTCCCCGCGTTTCCGTAACCGCGCCACACAAATGATCCGACATCTTGCTCGCGCACTCCTGCTGGCCGGGGGCCTGGTAAGCCCCCACGCGGCGCTCGCGGCCTGCGCGCCGCTGCTCGATCAGACGATGCCGACGCTGATGTCGGGTGACGCGTCGTTGTGCCAGTACCAGGGCAAAGTACTGCTCGTCGTAAACACCGCGAGCCGCTGCGGCTTTACGCCTCAATACGAGGGGCTGGAGAAGCTCTACCGCCGCTACCGCGACAAGGGTCTGGTGGTGCTCGGTTTTCCGTCCAACGACTTCGGCGCTCAGGAACCGGGATCGAGCGCGGAAATCGCGAGCTTCTGCCAGATCAATTACGGCGTGACGTTCCCAATGTTCGCGAAATCGAGCGTGGCGCAAGGCGCGGTGAATCCATTCTACGCCCGGCTCGCGAAGGCAAGCGGCAGCCGCCCGCAGTGGAATTTCCACAAGTACCTCGTCGATCGCCGCGGCGAGCGAGTCTACGCCTACCCGAGCGAGGTGATGCCTTCCGATCCGAAGCTCATCGCAGAGATCGAGCGCCAGCTCGCCGCGCAGTAGCGGCGCTCTGACACCGAAAATGATCCAGGGCGCACGACCCGCGGCCGCTGCCGGCACGCTGCGGCTGGGCGAGCTGACGGTGAATCGCCTCGGCTTCGGCGCGATGCGCGTGTGCGGGCCCGATATCTGGGGCCCGCCGAAGGATCGCGCCGCTGCCATGCAAGTCCTCGTCCGTGCGGTCGAGCTGGGCCACAACTTCATCGACACCGCCGACAGCTACGGTCCCGAAGTCGACGAGACGCTGATTGCCGAGGCGCTGCATCCCTATCCCGAGGATCTCGTCATCGGCACCAAGGGAGGCCTCGTGCGTCCTCGCCGCCAGGCCTGGGACCCCGACGGCCGGCCCGAACATTTGCGCAAGGCGCTCGAGGGCAGCCTCAAGCGATTGAAGCTCGAGCGCATCGACCTGTACCAGCTCCACGCGCCCGACCCGAAGGTGCCATACGCCGACTCGCTCGGCGCGCTCGCCGAGATGCAGCGCGCGGGCAAGATCCGCCACCTCGGAATCTCCAACGTTTCGGTGCAGCAGCTCGCAGAGGCGCGGCGCATCGCGCCCATCGTCTCGGTGCAGAACGAATACAACCTCGGCGACCGAAGCTCGGAGGACGTGCTGGCCGCGTGCGAGCCGCTCGGCATCGCCTTCATTCCCTGGTATCCGCTCGGCGCCGGCGCTGCGCTGCGCGCGGCGAAAGTGAAGAAAGCCGCCGCGAAGCTCGGCGCGACGCCCGCCCAGGTCGCGCTCGCCTGGCTGCTCGCGAAATCTCCCGCGATACTGCCGATCCCCGGCACCGCTTCGCTCGCTCACCTCGAAGAGAACGCGGCCGCGGCTGCACTCACCCTGCCCGCTGCCGTCTACGCGGAGCTCTCGGGATAATTCGCTTCAGCGGCGCAGCTTGAAGCGCTGGATCTTGCCCGTCGCGGTCTTGGGCAGCTCGTTGATGAACTCGATCCAGCGCGGGTACTTGTACGGTGCGAGCTTGTCCTTGACGTGCTGCTTGAGGCTCTCGGCGAGCGCCTCGCTCGAAGCCTTGCCCGGCTTGAGGACGACGTAGGCTTTCGGCTTCACCAGCTTGTTCTCGTCCGCGGCCCCGACCACCGCCGCTTCGAGCACCGCCTCGTGCGAGACGAGCGCGGCTTCCACCTCGGCGGGCGAAACATAGATGCCCGAGACCTTCAACATGTCGTCCGACCTTCCGCCGTAGACGTAGTAGCCGTCGGCGTCCTGGCTGTACTTGTCGCCGCTGCGCGTCCAGGCGCCGAGAAAGGTGTCGCGGCTCTTCTCGCGGTTGTTCCAGTAGCCGTTCGCCGCGGTTTCGCCGCGGATCTGCAGCTCGCCCAGCTCGCCCGGCTTCACCGGGCCGCCGTGCTCGTCGACCAGGCGCAGCTCGTAGCCGGGTACCGCCTTGCCCGTGGTGCCATGGCGTACGTCGCCGGGCCGATTGGAGAGGAAGATGTGCAGCATCTCGGTCGAGCCGATGCCATCCAGTACGTCGATGCCGGTTCGCTCCTTGAAGGTCTGCGCGATCTGCGGCGGCAGCGCTTCGCCCGCCGACGTGCAGGCGCGCAGCGCAAGCGCCTCTCGCTTGGGAAACTCGGGGCTCGCGAGCAGCGCCGCGTACAGCGTCGGCACGCCGTAGAAGATGGTGGGTTTCTTCTCGATCAGGCGCTTGAACACCGACTGCGGCGTCGGCCGCTCGGCCATGAGCACCGTGGTCGCGCCGACCGCGAGCGGGAACGAGAGCGCGTTGCCCAGCCCGTAGGCGAAGAAAAGTTTGGCCGCCGAGAACACGACATCGCTCTCGCGTATGCCGAGCACCGGCCGGGCGTACAGCTCGGCGGTGAGAATCATGCTCGAATGCACGTGCACGGTGCCTTTGGGCATGCCGGTCGAGCCCGAGGAATACAGCCAGAAGCAGGCGTCGTCGCGCGTCGTGGGCGCGGCCTTGAATTCGACTTTGCCCTTTGCCAGCAGATCCTTGAAAGCTGTATGCCCCTTCGCGTCTGCGCCCGAAACTACGACATGCTTGAGAAACGGCAGCTTGCCCAGCAGCGGCTGGAATTGCGGCAGCAGCGCCTCGGAGACGAAAAGCACACGTGCACGGCTGTCGTTCAGCATGTACTCGTAGTCGCGCGTCGTAAGCAGCGTGTTCGCGGCCACCGGCACCACGCCCGCTTTGATCGCGCCGAGAAACGCAGTCGGCCAATCGATGGTATCGAGCATGGCGAACAGCACGCGTTGCTCGGACTCGAGACCGAGCGCCGCGAGCGCCGAGGCGAAGCGGTTGACCCGCTGCGCCAGCTCGCCGTACGTGACGGTCGCGGTGTCGTCGATGTAAGCGGTCTTGCCGGCACGGCCGGCGGCGAGGTTGCGCTCGATCAGGTCTTCGGCGGCGTTGTAATCGCGCGGAATATCGATGCGAGGGGGCGAAACGGAATGATCGGCCGTGGACAAGCCCATGCTCTCCTCCATCGTCAGTATTCCCGGAATGCAGCGATTGTTCGCGCCCGACCCGCGCGCGTCAAGATGCGCGCCGCGTCGCTACGCGGTTTGGGCGAGCCGCTCTCGCACCTTCGCGATCCAGTCCTGTGACCATTCGGTCGCGACCTCCTCGGCGAGCAGCGAGTCCGAAGCGTCATGCATATGGCGCTCGCCGATTCTTTGCGCGCCAAGCGCCTGCAGGATCTCGTCGAAGCGCTTGCCGCCGAAGTTGAAGGTTTCGGCGTAGGTCCGGTCGCCGAGCCCGAATACGCCGTAGCGCACACCGGTCAGATCGGGACGATCCCGCACGAGCGCGTCGTACAGCCGCTTGGCGTTGTCCGGAACGTCGCCCTGGCCGTAGGTCGACGTTCAGATGAGGTAAACCGCCTCGCGGTCGACGAACACGTCCGGGTCGAGCCCGTCCATCGGCAGCGTCTTCACCTGGGTCTCGCCGTCGTCGAGCACGAGCTCGATCTCCTGCGCACACAACTGTGCCGTGCCGGTCATCGTGCCGACGAGGATGGTGAGCTTAATCGGCATGCGGACTCCGCGAACTTTGATTGACAGCAATTATATTGCACCATAAAATCATCATCAAGCATTATATTGCATAATCCGGCGTCAACCGTTTTTCACGCCGGCTCTTTCTCACCCATGGGAGCCCCCTTCACACATCCCCCGCGCGAGAACGCCGCCGAGACCGCGTATCTCGCCCGTCTCGGCGAACGCGTGCGCGCCTGGCGCAACGAGAACGGCGTGACGCGCAAGGCGCTCGCACTCTCGTCGGGAGTGTCCGAGCGCTACCTCGCACAGCTCGAAGCCGGCCAGGGAAACATCTCGGTGCTGCTGCTGCGCAAGATCGCGCTCGCCATGCGGCTTCCCGTCGAGTCTCTCGCGCGCGAAGATGGCGACATGCCGCCCGAGCTTGCGCTGCTCAACCGGTTCGCCGCGTCGCTCCCCGCCGAGAGAATCGCGGCCGCGCACCGAATGCTGATCGCGCAATTCGGCAGCGCCCGCACGCGCCGCGTCGCCCTCATCGGGCTGCGCGGCGCCGGCAAGTCGACCCTCGGCGCGAAGCTCGCCGACTCGCTCGGCGTGCCTTTCGTCGAGCTCGATCGCGAGGTCGAGCGCGAGGCGGGAACCGAGCTGGGCGAGGTATTCTCGATCTACGGCCAGGAGGCCTTCCGCCGCTTCGAGCGCCGCGCGCTCGAGCGAGTCCTGCGCCAGCACGACCGCGCGGTCATCGCCACCGGCGGCAGCCTCGTGACCGACCCGGAAAGCTACGAGATTCTGCTCGACCATTGCTATTGCGTCTGGCTCAAGGCCGCGCCCGAGGAGCACATGGCGCGCGTGATCGCGCAAGGCGACATGCGCCCCTTCCGCGGCCGCTCTGCTGCACTCGAGGAAATCCGGCGCCTGCTCGCCGATCGCGACCGGCTGTACGCGCGCGCCGACACGGTCATCGACACCTCGGAGCGCACCGTCAAGCAGAGCCTCACCGAGCTGAAAACGCTCGTTGCGAAGTAACCGAACAGGAGGACCCGAATGATTCCCGCTGAACGCATGCTCGTTCGCTACGACACGCATCCGGATCGTTACAACCACTGGAAGCTCGCGATCGACGGCCCGGTCGCGACGCTCACGCTCGACGTGGCCGAGGACAAGGGCATCGTCCCCGGCTACAAGCTCAAG
>JBFGLA010000222.1:0-4918 GCA_041576355.1 Burkholderiales bacterium | reverse complement strand
GCGAGAGCTCGGCCGCAGCGACGATTGCCGGGTCGGTGATGTCGACACCGTGGTGTACCTCATACTTTTCCTGCAAGCCGCGCAGGATGGCGATAGTGTCCTCCACCGTCGGCTCGTCTACCAGCACCTTCTGGAAGCGCCGCTCGAGCGCGGCGTCCTTCTCGATGTGCTTGCGGTACTCGTCCAGGGTCGTCGCGCCGACGCAGTGTAGCTCGCCGCGCGCGAGAGCGGGCTTCAACATGTTGCCGGCGTCGATCGCGCCCTCGGCCTTGCCGGCGCCGACCATGGTGTGCAGCTCGTCGATGAAGACGATCGTGCTGCCTTCGTCCTTCGCCAGGTCCTTCAACACCGCCTTCAGCCGCTCCTCGAACTCGCCGCGGTACTTCGCCCCGGCGAGGAGCGCCGCCATGTCGAGCACCAGCACGCGCTTGTTCTTCAACGACTCGGGTACTTCGCCGTTGACGATCCTCTGCGCGAGCCCTTCGACGATCGCGGTCTTGCCTACCCCCGGCTCGCCGATCAGCACCGGGTTGTTCTTGGTGCGCCGCTGCAGGATCTGGATGACGCGCCGGATCTCGTCGTCGCGGCCGATCACCGGATCGAGCTTGCCGTGGCGCGCGCGCTCGGTGAGATCGAGCGTGTATTTGGCGAGCGCCTGGCGCTGCGATTCGTCCGCCTGGCCGGACACGGTCGCACCGCCCCGCACCTGGTCGATCGCTTTCTCGAGGCTGGCACGATTCACTCCGGCCTGCTTGAGGAGCCTTCCGGTCTCCCCCTTGTCCGCGCACGCGGCGAGGAGAAACAATTCCGAGGCGATGTACTGGTCGCCGCGCTGCTGCGCTTCCTTGTCGGCGGCGTTGAGCAGGGTTGCGAGATCCCTCGAGACATGCACCTCTCCCGGCGTGCCCTCGACCTTGGGCAGGCGCGAAATCGACTGCCGCAGGGCCTGCCGCAAGCCGGACGCGTTGCCGCCGGACTTGGCGACGAGCGCCGCCGCGCCTCCGTCCTCCTGCTCGAGCAGTGCGAGCAGCAGGTGCTGCGGCTCGATGTACGGGTGATCCTGGCCGACGGCGAGGCTTTGCGCCTCGGCGAGGGCTTCCTGCAGCTTGGTGGTGAACTTCTCGAATCGCATCGCCCTGATCCCTATGCAATACCTTCGATCAAAATGGGGCCTTCTTGCAGGCTTTCAAGCGAGGATCCGTGATCCGGGCATGATCCCCGTCAAGACCTTGTTTCCGCGACACACCACCATCATTTAGGGTTGAACGCGCGGGGAACTCATCCATGGAAAAACACACCCAGTTCAACGTCGCCTACCTGATCTTCGCGCTGCTCGCGATGCTGTTCGTGCAGCAGTGGTGGGTTCAGAGCCGCACGGTCGAGGTCGTCCCTTACAGCGAATTCGAGCAGCTGCTCGCCGCGAACCGGATTTCGGAAGTGATTGTCGGCGAGCGCCAGATCACCGGCAAGCTGAAGTCGCCCGAGGGCAGCAAGACGACGGTGGTGGCGAACGTGGTCGAGCCCGACGTCGCCGACCGCCTGTCGAAATTCAACGTCCCCTACACGCGCGTCTACGAAAGCACCTTCCTGCGCGACCTGATGTCGTGGATCGTGCCGGCGCTGGTCTTTTTCGGCGTCTGGTACTTCCTCGTGCGCCGCATGGCGGGGCAGCAGGGACTGGGCGGCTTCATGAGCATCGGCAAGAGCCGCGCCAAGGTCTACGTGGAAAGGCAGACCGGCGTCACCTTCGACGACGTCGCGGGAGTGGACGAGGCGAAGGCCGAGTTGCAGGAAATCGTCGAGTTTCTCAAGAACCCGCAGCGCTACGGGCGGCTCGGGGCGCGAATTCCGAAGGGGATCCTGCTCGTCGGCCCTCCGGGCACGGGCAAGACGCTGCTCGCGCGGGCGGTTGCGGGCGAGGCCGGGGTGTCCTTCTTCTCGATCTCGGGCTCGGAATTCGTCGAGATGTTCGTCGGCGTGGGCGCGGCGCGCGTGCGCGACCTCTTCGAGCAAGCAAGGCAGAAGGCGCCGGCGATCATCTTCATCGACGAGCTCGATGCGCTCGGCCGCGCGCGCGGCAGCTTCGGCATGGGCGGCCACGACGAGAAGGAGCAGACGCTCAACCAGCTCCTGGCCGAGCTCGACGGCTTCGACCCGAGCACGGGCCTGGTGCTTCTTGCCGCGACCAACCGTCCCGAGGTGCTCGACCCGGCGCTCCTGCGCGCCGGGCGGTTCGACCGCCAGGTGCTGGTCGACCGGCCGGACAAGAAGGGCCGGGTGCAAATCCTGCAGGTTCACCTGAAGAAGATCCGGCTCGCGGCGGGCGTCGACACTGAGCAGATCGCGGCGCTCACGCCCGGGTTCTCAGGCGCGGATCTCGCGAACCTCGTCAACGAGGCGGCGCTGCTTGCCACCCGGCGCGGGGCCGAGGACGTGTCGCTCGACGATTTCACGCACGCGATCGAGCGCATCGTCGCCGGCCTGGAGAAGAAGAACCGCCTGCTGAACGAGCAGGAGCGGCGCGTGGTCGCGCACCACGAGATGGGGCACGCGCTCGTCGCGATGTCGCTCCCCGGCTGCGACCCCGTGCACAAGATCTCGATCATTCCGCGCGGGGTCGGGGCGCTCGGCTACACCATCCAGCGCCCGACCGAGGATCGCTTTCTCATGACGCGCGAGGAGCTGGAGAACAAGATGGCCGTGCTCCTCGGCGGCCGCGCCGCGGAAGAGCTGGTGTTCGCCCACCTCTCGACCGGGGCCGCGGACGATCTGGCGAAAGTGACGAGCATCGCGCGCAGCATGGTGATGCGCTACGGGATGGTGAAGGGGCTCGGCCACGTCGCCTACGAGGAGGAGCGCTCGCCGTTTCTCACCGTCCCCGGCGTCCCGCCGACGCGCGAGTACAGCGAGGAGACCGCGCGCGAAATCGACGTCGCCGTGCGCGAGATCGTGAAGGGCGCCTACGACAAGGCGCTCGGCGTGCTGACGCGCCAGCGCGAGACGCTCGAGCACGGGGCCAAGCTGCTGCTGGAGAAGGAGACGCTCGCCGAGGCCGAGCTCGCGCAGTTCAAGGCCGCGCTGCAGCCCGCCTGAGCGCGAGATAGAGCGCCAAGTTCACGGCCCACGCGATCCACGCGGTCCACAGCGCGTGGGACACGAAGTGAGCGCCGCGGGCGACCTGCACCGCGGCGGCGAGCATTCCGATGATCCATGCGGCGGCCTGGCCGATGCGCGCGGCCTGCGGCTTCGCGTCGCGTAACGCAAAGTACAGGGCGAACAGCGCGAAGCCCACCGACGGGTGCCCCGCCGGCAGGCAACGCCCCGGTCCGGGATTCACCGGCGGCGAGGCGAAGATCGCGAACCATTCGGCGCTGCCGCCGTAGTTCGCGAGATCCCAGGGACAGGAATGCGCGCTCGCCTGCTTGAGCAGGGCCACAACGAATGCGGCGAGCGCCATGCCGAGCGCGGCGTGGCGCGCGGCACCGCGCCAGTTTCCGGCCCAGCGGCGCGGCAGCAGCGCCCAGACGACGCACGCGAACCAGAAGGCGAGCACCGTGTACTTGAGCCCTTCGTGTCCGAGCACCGTTAGCGCCCACGCATCGCGCAGCGGAAACTCCCGGCGCGCCGGGTCGTAGGCGAGCGCCGTGACCGCGCGATCGAGCCCCGCCTGCACGAACAGCGCCCAGATGCCGAGCGCGGCCAGCGCGAGCCCGGCAGCCTGCGCAGCCAACCAGCGCGGCCCGCTTCCCTCGCGCTCAGCGCTTGGCGGCATGCGGCGGCGCGCCAGTGCGCCGCTCCGGCGGCAGCTGCTCCTCGTCCCGGTACAGCCCGCTGCGGAACACGTGCGAGGCGCCCTGGTAGAACGCGATCGCCTGGCGCACTAGCGCCGGGCTCTCGGCCGGCCCGACGATGCGCCCGCCCGGATCGACGCGGAAGACCTCGGTCTTGCGCTTGGGATGCAGCATGACGAGGCGATCGTTCGCCATGTAGCCGAGCGCCTGGTAGTTGGCGACGAAGGCGCGGTCGCCGTCGGCGGGCGCGCGCAGCATGTCGCGACCGAAGAACTTGGTGTAGTAGCGGAAATCGAGCACACCGAGCAGCGTCGGCGCGACGTCGATCTGCGACATCAGGCGATCGACGCGCCGCGGCGCGATGTGCTTCGGCGAGTACATCAGGACCGGGATCAGGTACTTGTCGATCGGTATACGCGTCGTGCCGCGTGCGTTCGCGCCGTGATCCGCGACGATCACGAACACCGTGTCGTCGAACCACGCGCGGCGGCGCGCCGACTCGATGAACCGGCCGATCGCGTAATCGGTGTACTTCACCGCGCCCTCGCGCCCCGAGCCGGACGGAATGTCGATGCGCCCCGGCGGATAAGTGTAAGGACGATGATTGCTCGTCGTCATCACGTGCGCGAACACGGGCTGGCCTGGGTGCGCCGCGTGCTCGCGCTCGATCTCCTCGATCGTCTGGTCGTAGAGATGCTCGTCGGCCACGCCCCAGATGTTCTCGAACTCGATGCGCGAGGCCGGTATGTTGCGCCGGTCGATCGAGCGGTAGTCGTTCGCGTCGAAGAACGCGTTCATGTTGTCGAAGTACCCGTAGCCGCCGTACACGAACAGCACCGAGTAGTCCTTGTCCTCGAACACGCTGCCGAGCGAGAACAGCGCGTCGTTGTTCGGCCGGCGCACGATCGACTGCCCCGGCGTCGGCGGCAGCGCGAGCGACAGCGCCTCGAGCCCGCGCACCGTGCGGTTGCCGGTGGCGTACGCGTTCGCGAACCACAAACTCTCGCGCGCCAAGCGGTCCAAGTTCGGTGTCAGCCCGCGCGAATCGCCGTAAGCGCCGAGAAACTCCGCGCCCAGGCTCTCGATGCTGATCAGCACCACGTTCAGGCGCTTCTCGGGCCGTTTCG
>JBFGLA010000221.1:0-4941 GCA_041576355.1 Burkholderiales bacterium | reverse complement strand
CATCGCCAGCAGCCGGTTTGCATAGTCGCCGTGGCCCTGGCTGGCGAAACGCGCCATCAGCGCCAGGCTCATCACCGGTGCCGGCACGCCGAGATCGACCGCCTCGAGCGCGGTCCAGCGGCCTTCTCCTGAATCGGCCACATGCGGCGCGATGTCGGCCAGTACGGTGTCGCCGCGCAGGAACTCCGCGGTCAGATCGAGCAGCCACGAGCGGATCACCGTGCCTTCGCGCCATGCTTCGGTCACAGCAGCAAGATCGAACTCGAACTCGCGTTTGGCCTGCATCACCGCCAGCCCCTCGGCCAGCGCCTGCATCATCCCGTACTCGATGCCGTTGTGGACCATCTTGACGAAGTGGCCGGCGCCGTGCGCGCCGCAATGAAGATAGCCGCGGCCCGCGGTACCGCCGCGGCGCGCGCGCTCGGGGAGCGCGGGAGCGGCGGATTCGCCCGGCGCGAGCGCCGCAAAAACCGGTTCCAGCCTGCGCACGGTCTCGCCCTCGCCGCCGATCATCAGGCAGTAGCCGCGCTCAAGGCCCCAGACGCCGCCGCTCGTGCCGACATCGACGTAATGTAGACCGCGCTCAGCAAGCGTTTTGGCGCGCCGGATGTCGTCGCGAAAATTCGAGTTGCCGCCGTCGATCAGGATATCTCCGGACTCGAGCACGGGGGCGAGTTCATCGATGAGCGTATCGACCACGGCGGCGGGCACCATCATCCAGATGGCGCGCGGTTTGGAGAGCTTCTTCGCGAAGTCGCCGAGCGACCGCGACGCCTGCGCGCCTTCCGCGGCGAGCGCCTGCGCCGCTTCGCTCGAGCGGTCATAGACGACACATTCGTGGCCAGCGCGCATGAGGCGCCGCACGAGATTCGCGCCCATGCGGCCCAGTCCGATCATTCCGATTTGCACGGTCCGCTCCCCGGGAAACGACCCAGGTCGATGGTAACGCCGTTGCCGCAGGCTGTCGCCTGCCGGAACTCAGACCACGCGCGTGAGCACTGGCTTGCCGGTGAAGTGCAGGCGCAGGTTTTCGATCTGGAGGTTGCCCATCGCGGTGCGCGTCTCGACGGTCGCGCTCGCGACGTGCGGGAAGAGCACCGCGTTGTCGAGGGCGAACAACGCCGGATCGACCTTCGGCTCGTCGTCGAAGACGTCGAGCCCGGCGCCCGCGATGCGGCCCTCCTGGAGGTACTTCAAGAGCACCGGCTGGTCAACCACCGAACCGCGCGCGACGTTGACGAGGTAGCCCTCGGGGCCGAGCGCGTCGAGCACCTTGGCGTTGACGATGCGGCTCGTCTCCGCGCCGCCGGGCGTGACGACCAGCAGCACGTCGGAGTTCTTCGCGAGCGTGATCGGATCGGGGTCGTACGGGTAGGAAACGTCCTTGCGGTTGCGGTTGTGGTAGCGGATCTTCATGCCGAAGGCGAGCGCGCGCTTCGCGATCGCCTCGCCGATTCGGCCCAGACCCAGGACCCCGAGGGTCTTGCCGCCGAGCGAAGTCGTCAGCGGATACGTGCCTCGGGTCGCCCAATAGCCCGAGCGCAGGTACCCCTCTGACTGCGGAAACTTGCGCAGCGCGTTTAGCACCAGCGCCATGGCGCAATCGGCGACGCATTCGTTGAGCACGTCCGGCGTGTTCGTGACCACGATGCTGCGCTGCTGCGCCGCCGCGAGATCGATCGCGTCGACGCCGACGCCGAAGTTGGAGATGATCTCGAGCTTGGGCAGCGCGTCCATCAGCGCCGCGTCGGCGCCCGGCGGGCCGAAGGTCGCGAGCGCGCGCACGCGCGGCGCCAGATCCTTCAGAAACGCGGCGCGGTCGCTCGCCTCGTAGAGCTTGTGGCAGACGAATTCCCTCTCGAGCACTTCCTGGGTGCGGGAGAATAGCTTCGTCGGAAGAATAATTTCGGGTTTCATGATGGGTACGCTCAAGACTTGAACTTGGTGGCGAGCGCCTCGGCGCCGCGCGCGAGGATGCCGACGTCCGCGCCGACCGCGACGAAGAGCGCGCCGCACTGTATCCAGTGGCGCGCGTCCGCTTCGACGGCGGTGAGGATCCCGGGCGCCTTGCCGCAGCCGCGGATCAGCTTGATCGCCTCGTCGATCAGGGGCTTCACCTCCGGGTTCGCGGTCTCTCCGGGCAGGCCGAGCGAAGCGTGCAGGTCGGCGGGGCCGATGAAGACGCCGTCTACCCCCTCGACCGCGCAGATCGACTCGATGTTGCCGATCGCTTCCTGGGTCTCGACTTGCACGAGAACGCAGATCTCCTCGTGCGCGCGTTTCGCATAATCCTTGATCCGGCCGAAGCGCGTCGCGCGAGTCGTTCCGGCGACGCCGCGCAGCCCCTGCGGCGGGTAGCGCGTATACGCGACCGCGTTCTTCGCCTCTTCGGCGCTCGACACGTACGGGACGAGGATCGATTGCACGCCGATGTCGAGGTAGCGCTTGATCGCGACCATGTCGTTCCAAGGCACGCGCACGATCGGTGTCGTCGGGTACGCGGCGGCGGCCTGGAGCTGGGCGAGCACCGATTCGAGGTCGTTCGGCGAATGCTCGGTGTCGAGCAGGATCCAGTCGAATCCCGCGCCGGCGATGACCTCGACGGAGTAATGCGACGCGAGGCTCGACCAAAGGCCGATCTGCCGCTTGCCCGCATTGAGCGCGCGCTTGAAAGAATTCTGGGGAAGTTCCATGGCGAGACCCGTCGACCGCGAGCGCGGATTCTAACCGCAATCGGACCGCGGCTGCCCGCGCCGGATCAGTGTATCTCCGGCTCGGCGACCGGCGCCGTGCCTTCGAGAAAGTCGAAATCGCAGCCCTCGTCCGCCTGTCGTATGTGGCGCGAGAAAATCGCCCCGTAACCGCGCTCGAATCTCTTCGCAGGCTGTTTCCACTCCGCCTTGCGCCGCGCCAGCTCGTGCTCGGAGACCTTCAGCTCGATGGCGCGACGCTCGACGTCGAGCTCGATCGGATCGCCGTCGCGCACGAGCGCGAGCGGACCGCCGACGTAAGACTCGGGCGCCACGTGCAGCACGCAGGTGCCGTAGCTGGTGCCGCTCATGCGAGCGTCGGATACTCGCACCATGTCGCGCACGCCCTGCGCGAGGAGTTTCTTCGGCACCGGCAGCATGCCCCACTCGGGCATCCCGGGACCGCCGAGCGGTCCGGCGTTGCGGAGGACCAGAACGCATGACCTGTCCACGTCGAGGTCGTCGCGGTCGATGCGCGCTGCCATGTCGTTGTAATCCTCGAATACGACTGCGCGGCCGGTGTGCTTGAGGAGGTTCGGACTCGCCGCGCTCGCCTTGATAACGGCACCGTTCGGCGCGAGGTTGCCGCGCAGCACGACGATTCCGCCAGAGGCCTTCACAGGGTTCGCGCGCCGGCGGATGACGTCTTCATCGAAGATCCGCGCCCCCTCGAGGTTTTCGCCGAGCGTGTTTCCGTTGATGGTCCGACAATCGAGGCGCAACAGGTCGCGCACTTCGTTGAGCAGTGCGCGCAAGCCTCCGGCGTAATAGAAGTCCTCCATGAGGTGATGCGTGCCCGAAGGCCGGATATTGGCGAGGACCGGCGTCTTCTTCGAGATTTCATTGAAGCGCTCGAGCGAGAGCTTGATCCCGGCGCGCCCGGCCATCGCGACGAGGTGCACGATCGCGTTGGTCGAGCCGCCGAGCGCCATCAGCGTCACGATGGCGTTGTCGAACGCTTCCCGGGTCAGCAGGTCGCGCGGCTTCAGGTCCTGCCACACCATGTCGACGATGCGCTTGCCCGAGAGCGCGGCCATCTTGGAATGATTCGAGTCAGGGGCGGGGATCGAGGACGCGCCGGGCAGCGTTAACCCGAGCGCTTCGGCAATCGACATCATCGTCGCGGCCGTGCCCATCGTCATGCAGGTCCCGGGCGAGCGCGCGATTGCGTCCTCGATCTCCTGCCAGTCGCGCTCGCCGATCTTGCCCGCGCGCAGCTCGTCCCAGTACTTCCAGGTGTCCGAGCCCGAGCCGAGCGTCTCGCTGCGCCAGTGGCCGCTCAGCATCGGTCCGGCGGGCATGTAGATGGCGGGCAAGTTCATGCTCGTTGCGCCCATGATGAGCGCGGGGGTCGTCTTGTCGCAGCCGCCCATCAACACCGCGCCGTCCGCGGGGTAAGAGCGAAGCAGCTCCTCGCATTCCATCGCGAGAAAGTTGCGGTACATCATGGTCGTCGGCTTCTGCATCGGCTCGGCGAGCGACATCGCCGGCATCTCGACCGGGAATCCGCCCGCCTGCCAGACGCCGCGTTTGACTTCCTCGACTCTGACCTTGAAATGGGTATGACAGGAGTTGATGTCCGACCAGGTGTTGATGATCGCGATCACCGGTTTATCCGCGTAGTCGCTGCGGTCGTAGCCCATCTGCGCGGTGCGCGAGCGATGGCCGAACGAGCGCAGGTCCTTTACGCCGTACCAGCGGTGGCTGCGCAGTTCCTCGGGTCTTTTCTTCACGCGCGGACTCCTGAATGTCGGGGCGCACCCCGGACGCAAGGAGCGAATTCTAGCGATGCGCGCGGCGAGAGGAAAAAGAATGTAAGAGTTGCGCCTCGGAGATGGACAGTGTGCCGCGCCGGCAAGTAGGCTTCGCGCGAGCCCACGATCGGATTCCCGTGCCGTCGCTACGCCCCATCGAGCATGACATGTCGAACGCCGAGCAGAGCCCGAATGATGAGCTGCGCGCCTCGGAAGAACGCTTTCGCAGCCTGATCGAGCTCTCGACGGATTACTACTGGGAGACGGACGCCGAGCATCGCAAGACCCGCTTCGAGCACAATTCGAAGTATCGCTTGATGCGACCGGTGCCCGAGCAACTCGGAACGCCGCGCTGGGATCGCCCGAATGTGTATCCGGACGCGGCAGGATGGGCCGCATACCGCGCCGCGGTCGAAGCGCGCAAGCCCATCGTCGAT
>JBFGLA010000220.1:0-4981 GCA_041576355.1 Burkholderiales bacterium | reverse complement strand
GGCCCCGAGCGGTTTCGATGAACTTCGCGCGCTCCTCCGGCGGCACCTTGAGCGCATCGGCGAGCCGCTCGGCGATCCGCCGCGAGGGGCGCCGCTCGTCGGTCTCGATCTTGCGGATCGCCGACTCGGTGCACGCGGCCAGTTCCCCCAGCCGAGCCTGGGTCAGGTCGAGCGAGCGCCGGCGCTTTCGCACCCAGGCGCCGAACGACACCGTCTCCGCTCCCCGTCTCTGATCCATGGACTCTTGTGTCGGTCCCTGGGGCGGCCATTGTCCGCTTTTTGGGGGGCTTTGCGTCACCCCGGGCCGGGGTGGCGGCGATGTAATGGGCCCCATGCAGCGCGCCTTGCGCTGCGGCAACCCGAAGGAAGAGCCCATGACCCTGTACTTTCGGCTGCTGATAATCCTGCTCAAGATTTGGCTCGGCCCCAAGAAGCATCCCCTGGACGCATCGGTCACGCATTTTCGCGCGTTGCCGACGGACTGCGATCTGAACCTGCATGTGACGAGCTCGCGCTACATCGAATTCATGGATGCCGCGACCATCCATTTCATGGGGCAGGTGGGCATCCTGGGAAAACTGTTGAGGCGCAGGTGCTTTCCGTTCAACGCCGCCCATGACCTGACTTACATTCGCCCCATCAAGCCGTTCGAAAAGTTCAGCGTGACGACCCGCGTCGTCACCTGGGACGACAAGTATGGGTACAAGGAGCATCGTTTCGAAGTCGATGGGGAGCTCCGCGCCATCGGGATGGCGCGAGCAGTCGTCGTCTGCCGGGGAGCCGTCGTCTCAATGGGGGAAATCGCCGCGCTCACCGGAGAGGACCTTGCCGCGCCGCATGCTCCGGAAACCGTATTGAAGTGGAAGGATTTGCTGCAAGCCAAGAAGACGCCGACGTCGCAATACCGGCCGGAACCGACCAGCGATTTCGTCTTCTATTAGGACACCCAAGGAGATCACCCATGCGCCCGATCACCGTTCGCACCATGAAGTTCGACGTGCCGAGCGTCGAGGAATTCCACCCCCTGTATATCGCCGGCAACTCGGCGCTGTCGTACACCCATACCGCGATGGGGCTGTACGCCGCGTACGGCGAGCCGTTCCTGGTCAAGTCGTTGCGCCGGGTGATGGACCGGATCCGCGACGAGGCGCTGCGCGAAGACGTCGATCGCTTCTGCCGCCAGGAGGCGCAGCACTACCAGCGGCACGCCGATTTCAACCAGGTCGTCATCGCGCACGGCTATCCCGGCCTGGAGCAGAGGCTGGAGGCGCTGCGGCGCGACTTCGAGGGATTCCTGGAAAACGGGACCGATCGGTTCCGCGTCGGCTACATGGAAGGCTTCGAGGCCTACACCACGCGGCTCGCCCTGGAGATGCTCGCCGGCGGGTTGTACGACCACCCCCGCACGGCGCGTCCTTTCGGCGATCTCTTCAAGTGGCACTTGCTGGAAGAGGTCGAGCACCGCAACGTCGCCTTCGACGTGTACCAGCACCTCTACGGCGACTACGCGTATCGGGCGCGCATGTGCTGGGTCGCGCAGCGCCACATGTTCCGCTTCTTCGACGACTGCACCAAGATCATGTCATCGGTCGACGCGCATCGACATGGAGAGCGCTGTCGCGTCACGCCGAGGCAGAAGGCGCTGCTTGCGCTCAACCGCCTGGGCGTGTGCGTGCGCTCGATGCTGCCGGGCTACTCGCCTCACAAGCTCCGCGTTCCGGACGGCATCGCGGAACTTTCGGCGCACTTCACGCGGCTCGCGCAGAGTGTCCGCTAGCTCTGTTCAGGCGCCAGGACGGCGCCGATTCCGCTCGCAACGCACCGCGCTCTGTACATCTTTGTCAATTCTGTAAACATGCTTCAGGCGGCGAGGAGCCGGCGCAGGCAAATGCCGAACTGCATGCTTAAATCGATTCGACATTCCCGATCGGAGCTGCATTCGACATGGCGCGCTGGCTTGTCGCACTGGCCTGGCTGTGGGCGGTATCGCCCGCGGCGGCCGCGCCTTCGTCCGTGGCGCACGAGCACTTCGGCCTTGCGCTCGGCCTGCACCTGGAGCTGCTCGAGGATCCCGCTCACGAATTGACGCTCGAGGACGTGCTGCGCTCGCCCTGGAGCGAGCGCTTCGAACCCAGCCGCAGCGCGGAACCCAACCTCGGCTTTACCCGCTCGGCGCACTGGGCGCGGTTTACAGTCCCCGCCTACGCTCCCGACGAGCTGATGCTCGAGGTCGCCAGCCCGCTGCTCGACGACGTGCGGCTCTACCTGCCGCGGCGCGACGGTTCGTACGAGGTGCGCCATGCCGGCGATACGCTGCCGTACGAGGCGCGCGAGCTCGATTACCGCCACTTCGTCTTCCAGCTGCGCACCGCGGACCTGCGCCCGGACCGTATTGTCTACATGCGCGTCGCTACCAGCGGCGGCCTGCAGCTACCCCTCACGCTGTGGTCGAAGCCGGCGTTCGCCGAGCACGCGACCTGGGAGGAGCTGGTCAACGGCCTCTTCTTCGGCCTGCTGATCGCGCTTGCCCTGTACAACCTGATGCTCTACTTTGCGGTGCGCGACCGCAGCTACCTGTATTACGTCGCGTACATCACGCTGTTCGGCCTGCTCCAGGCATCGCTGTTCGGCTTCGCCTACCAATACCTGTGGCAGGACTGGACCTGGTGGGCGGGACGCGCGCCGGTCAGCCTGACCGCGCTCTCGATCATCGCAGCGCTTGCATTCTCGGCTAATTTCCTGCGCCTGCGCGAGCACTCGCCCGCCTGGCACCGCACGTTCCAGGTCGCGATCACGTTCGGCGTCCTCACACTAGCGGCAGCACTGTTTGCCGAGTACCGGGTCGCGGCGCGTATGGTCACCCTGCTCTCGACATTCATGGCGTTGGCGATCATTGCGGCGGGGATCCTGGTCTGGCTGCGCGGCTTTAGTCCGGCGCGGTTCTTCGTCTTCGCCTGGGCCGCGTTCCTGTTCAGCGTCCTCGTGACCGGAATGATGTACGCGGGGTTTGTGCCGCGCAATGTGTTCACGTTATACGGCTCGAACCTCGGCAACGCGATCGAGATGATCCTGCTCTCGTTCGCGCTCGCGGATCGCATCAACGCCATGCGCAGGGAAAACGAGCGCATCCAGGCGCAAACGCACCAGAAGCTGCGCGTCGTCGCCGGGCAGCTCGAGGCCCAGGTGCGCGAGCGCACCGAGGAGCTGCAGGCGGCGAAGGAGCGCGCCGAGCGCGCCAGCGCGGAACTCGCGCAGAAGAACGAGTTGCTCGCGAATCTCGCGGCGCACGACGGCCTCACGGGTCTGCTCAACAGGCGCACGTTCACCGAGAACCTGGAGTTCGTCTTCAGCCAGGCGCGGCGCTACGGATTTCCGATCGCGCTCGTCATGATCGACATCGATCGCTTCAAGCGGATCAACGACACGCTCGGGCACCCGGCGGGCGACCGCGTGCTAGTCGAACTCGCCGCCTTGTTGAAGCAGAAATCGCGCGCCTCGGACCTCGTCGGCCGCTACGGCGGCGAGGAATTCATCGCCTTGCTCTCTCACAGCGACCAGACCGCGTGCGAGATCTGGTCGGCGCGGCTGTTGCGCGCGGTGCGCGATTTGCGCTTCGACGATCAGCCGTCGCTGCAAATTACGGCGAGTTTCGGCATCACCTGGATGGATTCCAAGCGCAGGGTCGCCACAGTCGAGGATCTGATCGGCGAGGCGGATCGCGCCCTGTATGCGGCCAAGGACGCCGGCCGCGATCGCGTGGTCGCCTTTCCGGAGATGGAGTCCGCCCAGGTCTAATCGGCGCGAGAGCCGGGCTCGTTGAGCCGCGTGCGCGCCTCCTCGAGCAGTCCCGCGAACCGCTCGGGCCGCATCCGCGCCAGGTTCTCCAGCTCCGGCAGCCATTGCCGGGTCCAGTGCGGAAAGACCACTATCGCCGCCCGAAGCGTGCGCCGCGCTTCTTCGTCGCTCCCGGATAGGGCGAGCAGCGCGACCTGGCGCAGCGCCACCGAGGGGATCGGATAGGCGCGCATCACGCGGGTGTTGAAGGCGAGCTTGTCCGCAATATCGCGCTCGTCGAGCGTGATCGCCTCGCTCGCCATGCGTTCGATCTGCGGCGCGAGGAGCGAGTTCTCGCCCAGGCGCAGCAACCGATCGAGATCGGCCGGGTCGGGAAGTCCGCGGCGCAGCGTCTTCGCCTCGACCGCCAGGTACCAGCGCTCGAATGCCCGGTAGTCGGACCACGCACCGAGCGCGGTCAACCCTCCGGCAAGGGCGACGACGAGGACGAGCGCGCGGCGCAAGCGGGTCGGCTCGATCGCGGCGCCGCCGGCGGACGCGGCGCCGAAGAGCAGCGCGAACACGCCCAGAAAATTGGCATGCCAGAGCGGGTACTCGAGCATGCTGTGCAGGCCGATGATGGCGAGGACGCCGATCATCCAGCATCGCTCCGGCGTAAGGCCGCGCCAGGGGATACGCCAAAGCCACAGCGCGAGCGGGACCGCAACGCACAACAGCCCGGCGATGCCGGTCTCGGCGAGCAGCTGCAGGAACAGGTTATGGCTGTGGACGTCGATGCCCGGCGGCGCTCCGCCCGGCAGGTCCACCGCCAGATTGAACGCGTGCCAGGCATATTGGCCGAAGCCGACGCCGAGCAGCGGGTTGGCGAGGAACATCAGCCACGCGTAGAGCAACAGCGGGCCGCGCCCGGTGCCGCCGATCTCGAGGTTGCGCAGCAATCGCTCCCCGGAGGAGCTGGGCGTGCCTTCCGGCCCGGCGAAGATTCCCGTATAGGCGTTCAGCACCTGGACCAGCACGAACGCCGCGAAAGCGATCGCGACCAGTCGGAGGATCCGCTTTGCCTCCTCGGAATGGCCGCCGAGGCGTACGAGTCCGGCGAGCGCGAACGCGACTGCCATGTAGCCCCAGGATGCGCGCGAGCCGGACAGCGCCATCGCCGCCGCCACGGGGAGCGCGACGATGAGCG
>JBFGLA010000219.1:0-4991 GCA_041576355.1 Burkholderiales bacterium | reverse complement strand
GTATGCGATGAAGCACGCCTGCGAGGCGAGCGCCGCGTCGAGCAGCTCGGGATCGGGGCCGAAATGCTGAAAGCCGAAAACGATCTGCCCGCGCTGCGGCCGGCCGTGCTCGGGCGCCTGCAGCTCCTTGACCTTGACGAGCAGCTCGCAGTCCCAGGCGGCATCCGCGGACTCGACCAGCCGCGCGCCCGCCGCAGCGTACACCTCGTTCGCGAACCCGCTCCCGGCTCCCGCTCCGGTCTCGACGAGCACGCTGTGACCGTCGCGTACGAGCGCTCTCACCCCTTCGGGTGTGAGGGCGACGCGGTGCTCGCCGTCCTTGATCTCACGCGGCACGCCGATACGCATCGGGAGGTGCGGCGATCGCCCGCGCGCATTCGCGTACGAGCGCGGGACCGCGATAGATGAGCCCGGTATAGAGCTGCACAAGCGAGGCGCCGGCGGCGATCTTCTCGCGCGCGTCTTCGCCTGACAGGATTCCGCCCGCGCCGATGAGCGGCACTTCACCCTTCAGCTCGGCGGCGAGCGCGGCGAGCACGCGCGTCGCGCGCGCTCGGATCGGCGCCCCCGAGAGCCCGCCCGCCTCCTCGGCGTGCGGCAGACCCTCGACCCCCTCGCGCGCGAGCGAAGTGTTGGTCGCGATCACGCCGTCGATCGCGAAGCGGCGCACGCCTGCCGCGACGTCGCGGACCTGGCGCGCATCGAGGTCGGGAGCGATCTTGAGCACGAGCGGAACGCGCTTGCCGTGCCGGTCGGCGAGGCGCTCGCGGCACTCCGCGAGGCGCGCGAGCAGGGCGTCGAGCGCGTCCTTTTCCTGCAGGCCGCGCAGGCCCGCGGTGTTGGGCGAGGAGACGTTGACGGCGACGTAGCTCGCCGTCGCGTACACGCGCTGCAGGCACAGCTCGTAGTCGTCCGCGGCGCGCTCGAGCGGCGTGTCGGCGTTCTTGCCGATGTTGATTCCGAGCACGCCGCACCAGCGCGCGCGCCCGACGTTCTCGAGGAAGGCGTCGACGCCGGTGTTGTTGAAGCCGAAGCGGTTGATGAGCGCCTGCGCGCGCGGCAGGCGAAAGAGCCGCGGCTTCGCATTGCCCGGCTGCGGCCGGGGGGTCACGGTGCCGACCTCCAGGAATCCGAATCCGAGGGCGGCGAGAGCGTCGATGTGCTCGGCGTTCTTGTCCAGGCCCGCTGCGAGCCCGACCGGGTTGGGGAACTCGAGCCCCATCGCCCGCACCGGCATGCGCGGTGGTGCGCGCCCGGCCAGCCCGATCAGCCGCAGCGATCTGGCGGCATCGGCGAGCCTGAGCGTGATCCGGTGTGCGGATTCTGGATCGAGCGAGAAGAGCAGCGGCCGGGCCAAGGCGTAGAGCATGGCCGGATTGTAAGGGTCCGGCCAAACGCCCGCGCTGCGTCTCAGCCCGGGTCGAGCCTGCGCCAGGCGTTGCCGACGAATCCCTCGATCGGGGTGTAGCGCGACTTGTACGCCATCTTCGGGCTTTCCCGGATCCAGTAGCCCAGATACAGGTACGGCAGGCCTTGCGCGCGGCAGGCGTCGATCTGCCACAGGATGTTGTAGGTGCCGAAGCTCGCGCAGCGGCGGTCGGGCTCGAAGAAGGTGTAGACCGACGACAGGCCGTCGGGCAGGTAATCGACGATCGAGACCATCACCAGCTGACCGCCGTCGCGAAACTCGATCAGCCGCGTGTCGACCCGGCTCTGCAGCAGGAAATGCGAGTACTGGTCGCGGCTGTCGTTGTCCATTCCGCCGCCCGAGTGCCGGCGCGACTGGTAGCGCAGGTACAGCGCGTAATGCTCGAGGCGAAACTTCAGCGGCTGGACGTGAGCGACGAGCCCTTCATGCTGCTTGCGGGCGCGCTTCTGCGAGCGGCTGGTCACGAACTCGGCGACCGGGATGCGCACCGGGACGCAGGCCCGGCAGCTGTCGCATTGCGGCCGGTAGGTGAAGATCCCGCTGCGGCGGAACCCGGTCTTCACCAGCTCGCTGTAGAGCTCGGTGTTGATGAGATGGCTCGGCGTCGCGACCTGCGAGCGCGCCATTCTGTCCGGCAGGTAGCTGCACGGATAGGGTGCCGTCACGTAAAACTGGAGTACGGCATGAGGCAGGTCGTTAAGCCTGGACACCTTGTCCTTTCCCGTCTGTTGCGAGCTTCGAGCGCACGGGCCTGGCGACGTTCAGCGCGGTTTGCTTCTGCGCCATCGACCCGGAGGCTGTGGATAGTTTACCAATGCGGACACCTCGCGCAAGAAATCGCGGCGCGGTATTTCACGCGCGCCGAGCGAGGCGAGCAGCTCCGTGTGCACCTGGCAGTCGATCAACGGCAGCCCGCGCAGCCGCAGCTCCTCGACGAGCGCGACGAGCGCCACCTTGGAGGCGTCGGTCGCGCGCGAGAACATCGACTCGCCGTAGAACATGCGTCCGAGCGCGACGCCATAGAGCCCCCCGACGAGATCGCCGTCCTTCCACGTCTCGAAGGAATGCGCGTAGCCCTCGCGATATAGGCGCAGATAGGCCGCGCGCATCGCCACGCCGAGCCAGGTGCCGCCGGCGGCTTCAGCGGCGGCGCCGCGCCCAGGGCGGCGCGGACCCGCGCAGCCCTCGAGCACTTTGCGAAACGCAGTGTCGATCCGGATCTCGTAGCCCTTGTTGCGCAGGCTCTTGGCGAGCGAGCGCGGCACGTTCAGCTCGCCGCAGTACAGCACCAAGCGCGGATCGGGCGACCACCACAGGATCGGCTCGGTTCCGCTGTACCAGGGGAAGATCCCGCGCCGGTACGCGCCGAGCAGGCGCTCGACGGAGAGATCGCCGCCCGCGCACAGCAACCCGTTGGGCTCCTGCAGCGCGCGCTCGGGAGGCGGGAACGGGTCCGCTGCGTCGAGCCAGGGAATCAACCCGGAGGAACTGCGATGCGGCGCGCGCGCCGCGTGACTTTCAGGAAAGGCGCGGCGGTCAGCACTTCACCTGCTGCCGGCAATAGCTTTCCAGCGGCTGCACGACGCAGGCGCTCGGGGCGGGCTTGCGCGCCGCCGCGCCGTGCTCCAGCGCGAGGCGGAACTCGTACTTGGAGAAGAACTCGTTGAACATCTCCCCGCCCAGCGTGCCGATCGCGTACAGCTCGTCGCGCGCCGGATCGTGCTCGAGCAGGATCGCGGCGAGCGGCTGCGGCGCCGGGCCGGCGACGACCCGGCCGCCTTCGGCCGGATCGTACTGGCTGTGCTCCGAGCAGCAGTGGATGACGTTGCCGAATCGGTTGCCGACGGTCTTCACGGCGCGAAAGCTGATGAAGCTGATGTCGCGCGTCGGGTAGGTGAGCTGGTGCGCGCAGATCGCGGAGTAGGCGACGATCGAGCGCGCGGCGCCGACCCCGCCCGTCCACTCGTAGGTGCGCTTGTCCACCGTCTCGAGACGCGCCGCGGCGAGCGCCGGCTTGCCGAGATTGAGCAGGAAACAAGGCGTGGACGCGTACGGATAATGAAAGATCAGGTTGCGCCGCGCCGGAAGCGCCGCGGCGCGGAGCGGCGCGCCGTTCGGATCGACGAGCTTGCTGCGCGAATAGAAGCGTGCCTTGGCATCGGCGGCCGGCAGCGCCGGCGCGCTCGCGGCCGCGGCTGACGCGGCGCAGACCTTGATGAAGTCACGTCGTTTCATCGTTCGTCCGGGGTCGATCGCATGCAGAGCGTGGACCGCTTCGGGGCGATTGTAGCGAAGTGGGCGCGAGTCGCAATTCGGGGCAAGCTGGTGGTACCTTTCGCACTGCCGGCGCCCCGGACCGGGAATGGGGTATTGCCCCGGGGCGCTCGAATCATAAATCAACCAAAAGGGGTGTGGCATGGAGGCTTTCAAATCGGGTTCTGATGTCTTGTTCGTCCTGCTGGGCGCGATCCTGGTGCTGGCGATGCACTCGGGCTTCGCGTTCCTCGAAGTCGGCACCGTGCGCGCGAAAAACCAGGTCAACGCGCTGGTGAAGATACTCGCCGATTTCTGCGCGTCCACGGTCGCGTACTTCCTCATCGGCTACGCGGTCGCCTACGGGGTCACGTTCTTCACCGGTGCCGAGCAGCTCGCGCAGAAGAACGGCTACGAGCTCGTCAAATTCTTCTTCCTGCTCACCTTCGCCGCCGCCGTGCCGGCGATCATCTCGGGCGGGATCGCCGAGCGGGCGCGCTTCTATCCGCAGCTCCTCGCGAGCTTCGCGATCGTCGCCGTGGTCTATCCCTTCTTCGAGGGCATCACGTGGAACGGGAATTACGGCGTGCAGGCGTGGATCAAGGCGAGCTTTGGCGCGGAGTTCCACGACTTCGCCGGCTCGGTGGTCGTGCACGCGGTCGGCGGCTGGATCGCCCTGATGGCGGTGCTGCTGCTCGGCGCCCGCACCGGGCGCTACGGCAAGGACGGGCGCATGAGCGCGTTTCCGCCGTCGTCGATCCCGTTCCTCGCGCTCGGCGCGTGGGCGCTTTCGGTCGGCTGGTTCGGATTCAACGTCATGTCGGCGCAGGCGATCGACAAGATCAGCGGCCTGGTCGCGATGAATTCCCTCATGGCGATGGCGGGCGGCACCCTCGCCGCGCTCGTCGCGGGACGCAACGACCCGGGATTCGTGCACAACGGCCCGCTCGCCGGGCTGGTCGCGGTGTGCGCGGGGTCCGACGTCATGCACCCTGCGGGATCGTTCGTCGTCGGCGCGGTGGCGGGCGTGCTCTTCGTGCAGCTCTTCACCATCACCCAGAACCGCTGGAAGATCGACGACGTGCTCGGCGTCTGGCCGCTGCACGGGCTGTGCGGCGTGTGGGGCGGGATCGCGTGCGGCATCTTCGGCCAGAAAGCGCTCGGCGGGATGGGCGGCGTGAGCTTCATGGCGCAGGTGACGGGAACGCTGCTCGGCGTCGCGGTCGCCGTGATCGGCGGCGCGCTCGTCTACGGCGGGATCAAGGCGGTGAGCGGTATCCGGTTGAGCCAGGAGGAGGAGTTCAACGGC
>JBFGLA010000218.1:0-4995 GCA_041576355.1 Burkholderiales bacterium | reverse complement strand
AGGCGCACGCGCCCACGGCCGTCCGGCGCCATGTCGACCAGCTCGCCGCGGCGTACGGCGAGCGACTCCATCACCGGACCCTGGTGGGTCATCTCGACATCGAGCGTCAGCAGCTCGCAGGGCTCGTGCAGCGCGCCGTCTACGGTGCGGGTGATAACGCGCGGGCGACCGACCGCTAGCTCGTAGCCTTCGCGGCGCATGTTCTCGAGCAGGATCGTCAGGTGCAGCTCGCCGCGGCCCGAAACGAGAAACACGTCGGCATCGTCGGTGTCCTCGACGCGCAGCGCGACGTTGGTGTAGAGCTCGCGCGCTAGCCGCTCGCGAATCTGGCGGCTGGTGACGAACTTGCCCTCCGTCCCCGCGAAAGGCGAGGTGTTCACCTGGAAGTTCATCGTGAGCGTGGGCTCGTCCACCTTCGGCGCGGGGAGCGGTTCCGGGCACGCCGGGTCGCACAAAGTGCAGCCGATCGAAAGCGCGTCGACACCGGTGAACTGGACGATGTCGCCGGCGCAGGCCTGCTCGAGCGGGACCCGCTCCAGGCCTTTGAATCCGAACACCTGGCTCACCTTCGTACGCACCTCGGGTCGTCCGGGCAGGAGCACGATCACTTCGCTTGCTGGCTTGAGGAGACCGCGCCGGATGCGCCCGACACCGATGCGCCCGACGTAGCTCGACCAGTCAAGCGCCGAGATCTGGAGCTGAAGGGGACTGTTCACGTCGTCGTCGGGGGGTGCAGGAACGCGCTCGAGGATCGTCTCGAAGAGCGGCCGCATATCGCCGCGCCTGCCGTCCTCTCCGGCAGCGGGCGAGCAGTCAGCGGAAAGGGAGGCCCATCCCTGCAGGGCGGAGGCATAGACCACCGGGAAGTCGAGCTGCTCGTCGCTCGCGCCGAGCTTGTCGAACAGCTCGAACGTGCGGTTGACCACCCAGTCGGGCCGTGCGCGGTCGCGATCGACCTTGTTGACGACGACGATCGGCTTCAGGCCCAGGGCGAGCGCCTTCTTCGTCACGAAGCGCGTCTGCGGCATGGGCCCTTCGACCGCGTCGACGAGGAGCAGCACTCCGTCCACCATTCCGAGCACGCGTTCGACCTCGCCGCCGAAATCGGCGTGGCCCGGCGTGTCGACGATGTTGATATGCACGCCGGCGTAATCGATCGCACAGTTCTTGGCAAAGATCGTGATGCCGCGCTCGCGCTCGAGATCGTTTGAGTCCATGACGCGCTCGACGATACGCTCGTGGGCGGCGAAGGCCCCGGACTGGTGCAGGAGCTTGTCGACCAGCGTGGTCTTGCCGTGGTCGACGTGGGCGATGATGGCGATGTTGCGGATCGGTCTGGGCATGCGGCGGGCGCAAAGTCGATTGCGCGACTGGGATGCGCGGCGTTGATGCGGGGCGCGATTCTAACAGGTTGCTCTGTGCATCAGCGCCTGGCGCGCAATTCCTTGAGCGCATCGGGATTGACGAGCGAGGAAAGATCACCCGGATCCTCGCCGAGGTAGGCGGCGCGGATCACGCGCCGCATGATCTTCAGATTGCGGGTTTTCGGAAGATCAGAGACCCAGAGCACGGCCTTTGGCTTGAACGCAGTGCCCAGGCCGCGCGAGACCTTCTGGAAGATATCCTCTTCGATCTCCTTGGAAGGCGTCACCCCAGACCTGGGCGTGCAAACGAGCACGAGCGCGGATCCCTTCACCGCATCGGGTACCCCAATCGCCGCGGCTTCGCCGAGCTTGCCCGTGCTCATCACGAGCGCTTCGATTTCGGTCGGCCCGGTGCGTTTGCCGGCGATCTTCAGCGTGTCGTCCGAGCGCCCCCAAACGTACCAATGGCCCTCTTCGTCCCGGCTCGCGAAGTCGCCGTGGTGCCATACGTTGGGCCAGGTGCTCCAATAGTTTTCGATGTAGCGCGTGTTGTCACGCCACAGGCCCTGGGTAAGCCCGATCGGCGGGCGGCGCATCACGAGTTCCCCGACCGCGCCGGGCGGGACCGACTCGCCGCGCTCGTCGAAGATGTCCGCGCCGGTGCCAGGAATCGGGGTGTTGAAGCCGCAGGTCTTGAGCGGCCGCAGCACGGTGCAGCCGATGATGCCGAACATCTCGGTCCCGCCGGAGAAATTGAGCAGGGGAACGCGGCGATTCCCGACCTCCTCGAACAGCCAGCGCCACGCCTCCGGCGTCCAGGGCTCGCCGCTCGACACACAGACCCGGAGCGAAGAAAGATCGTATTCGCGCCACGGTTCGCTTTTCTGAGCCATGAAGGTGCGGATCGTCGTCGGCGCAACGCCGAGATAGCTGACGCGGTGCTCGGCGACCAGGCGCCACATGCGCTCTGGATCCGGGAAGTTGGGCGCTCCCTCGACGAGCACCAGGGTGCCGCCCATGACCGGAACGCCATAGACGAGCGTGGGCCCGACCACCCAGCCCATGTCGCTCATCCAGAGCATCCGGTCCTCGGGCTTGAAGTCCATCGTCAGCCACAGGTCGAGCACGATCTTCATCGGGAAGCCGACGTGCGTGTGTACCACGCCCTTCGGCTTGCCGGTCGTGCCCGAGGTGAAGATGAGGAGATACGGCGAGTCCGCCTCGACTTCTGCGGTCGGCGAGTCGCCGGGTTGGCCTGCGACCAGATCGTGCCACCAGCGGTCGCGCTGCGCGTCCCACGCGACCGGGTTGCCGGCGCGCTTGAGCACGATCACGTGCTCGAGCGCGGCCGCCGCTTCGTCGACGATCGCCTTCGCATCGACGAGCTTGCCGCGGCGCAGGCTGCCGTCCACCGTGACGAGCGCGCGGGCGCCGCCGATCTCGATCCGCGCCGCGATCGCGTCCGCGCCGAACCCGGAAAAAAGCGGCATCGCGATCGCGCCGATCTTTGCCGCGGCGAGCATCGCCACCGCGGCTTCCGGGACGTTCGGCATGTAGATCGCGATGACATCGCCCCGGCCCAGGCCGAGGGAGCGCAGCCCGCCGGCGAATCGGCAAACCTCGCGATCGAGCTCGCGGTAGCTGAGGTCCCGGCGCGCGCCGTCCTCGCCTTCCCAGGCGATCGCGAGCTTGTCGTAAGTAGGCGTGCCGCGCCAGCGATCGAGCGCGTTCAGCGCGACATTGGTCGTGCCGCCGACGCACCAGCGTGGCCAGGCGATGCCGCGCGACTCATCGAGCGCGCGCTCGAAGGGACGATAGAAACGGAAGCCGGCCGCCTGAAGAAGGGCCCTGTAGAAGCGCTCGGGGTCGCGCTCCGCGCATGAGAGCATCGACTCGTAATCCGGAACGCCGAGCGAGCGCATGAAGACGGTCGCGTTCGCGCGCGCGATCGTCTGCGCATCGGGCTGCCAGGCGAACTCTGAGACAGGCATGGCGGACGGCACAGATCATCGCATATCCGTGTGAGCGCCAGCGGGGAAAGGGCTTGGGGTCTTCCGACCCCGAAGTGAACGCGCGATCCGGAAGCCGGAGCTTCCGGATCGTGCGGGAGCCTATGCGGTTCTGCGCTGCATCGGGCAGGTGCTGAGCCCGAGGATCGCGTACAGCGGGCAGTAGCCCATCAGCGCGGTGCCGAGCGGCACGAGGCCGACCAGACCCCACCACCTGGCAGCACCTTCGAGGATGAAAAGGAGCGACAGCAGCCCCACTCCGACGATGATGCGAACGACCTTGTCGATTCCGCCGACATTTGCTTTCATGGTTGCCTCCTGGTTGAGTTGACGGCCCCAGTGTAGGCCGCACGGAGGCGAGGGGTCTGTAACCGAGGTCACATAGCACCAGGGGGGCCTGCGCCCGCCAGCTCGCGCAGCCGGCGCGGGTCGAGGATTTCGATGCGCTCGCGACCGAGCGAAACGAGCCGCTCCTCGGCGAATTGCTTCAGGATCCGGCTCACGATCTCGCGCACGCTGCCCAGTTCGTCGGCGAGCTGCTGGTGCGTGACGCTGAGCGACTTGCCCTTGCCGAGAAGTAGCGCGGCGAGACGCTGGTCGAGGCGCTGGAAAGCGACCGCGTCGACGAGCTGCAGCAAATCGGTGATCCGGTCGGAGAAGAGCGCGAACACGTACTCGCGAAACGCCGGGTGCCCGGCGACGAGCCGGTAGAAGAGCGACTGCGCCAGGGCGACGAAGGTCGTGTCCGCCTCGGCGACCCCGCGCGTCGAGTAATCGCGCCGGCCGAGCAGGCAGCTCGAGGTGAGCACGCAGGCCTCGCCGGGAAGCACCCGGTAGAGCACCAGCTCGCGCCCGTTGGCCGCGGTCTTCGCGACGCGCAGCACGCCTTCGAGCAGCATCGGGAACGCCTGGCAGGGCGAACGCTCGTCGAACACGACGGTGCCGCGCGGCGCGCGCACGAGCTGCGCCTCACTGCGCAGTTCGTCGAGCGCCGCCCGCGGCAGCGCCTGCACCGCCGGATAGAGCGTCCGCAGGCGTTTGCTCAGCGCCTCGTCGAGCATGCGCTCCGACGCCCTGCCGCGGCGCTACTTGTCGATCCCGCCGATGAGGATGTACTTAACCTCGAGATATTCCTCGATGCCGTATTTCGAGCCTTCGCGGCCGAGGCCGGACTGCTTGACGCCGCCGAACGGCGCCACCTCGGTCGAGATGATACCGACGTTCGCGCCGACGATCCCCACTTCCATCTTCTCCGCGACGCGGAAGATGCGGCCGATGTCGCGGCTGTAGAAGTAGCCCGAGAGGCCGAACTCGGTGTTATTGGCGAGGCGTATCGCGTCGTCCTCGCTCTTGAAGCGGATGAGCGGCGCGACCGGGCCGAAGGTCTCCTCGAATGACACGATCATGTCGGGCGTGACGCCGGTGATCACCGTCGGCTGGAAGAAGAGCCCGCCCTTTTCGTGCCGCTTGCCGCCGAGCATCACTTTTGCGCCCTTGCCGAGCGCGTCGGCGACGTGCTGCTCGACCTTCTTCATGCCCTGCTCGTCGATCAGCGGCCCGATCACGACGCCGGCCTCGGTTCCCGCGCCGACCTTGAACCCCTTCACCTTCTCCGCGAGCTT
>JBFGLA010000217.1:0-5013 GCA_041576355.1 Burkholderiales bacterium | reverse complement strand
GGCGCTCGATGCCGATCGCGCGCAGCTTCTTCGCCGTCACCGGTCCCACGCCCCAGAGCGCTTCCACCGGCAGCTCTTGCAGGAAGCGCTCGACGCGCTCGGGCGCAATGACGGTCAGCCCGTCCGGCTTCTTCCAGCCCGAGGCGATCTTGGCGAGAAACTTGTTCGGCGCCACGCCCGCGGAAGCGGTGAGGCCGAGCTCGTCGCGAATGCGTTGCTTCAAACGTTTCGCCACCTCGGTCGCAAGCGGCTCGCCCCAGAGGTTCTCGGTGACGTCAAGATACGCCTCGTCGAGCGAGAGCGGCTCGACGAGCGGCGTCGCCGAGCGCAGGATCACCATCACCTGCTGCGACACCGCACGGTAGCGCGCGAAATCGGGCCGCACCACGACGAGCGACGGGCACAGGCGCAGCGCCCGCCCCATCGGCATCGCCGAGCGCACGCCGAACGCGCGCGCCTCGTAGCTCGAGGCCGCGACCACGCCGCGCGACTCGGGCGAACCGCCGACCGCGACCGGCTTGCCGCGCAGCGCCGGGTCGTCGCGCTGCTCGACCGAGGCGTAGAACGCGTCCATGTCGAGGTGGATGATGCGGCGCGGGGCTTGGTTCACGGGAACGAGTGTAGCGCCACTGTCGGGCCGCAGCGTCGCGCGTGAAGACCCGTTTACGGCGTCGCGCGGCTTGGATAAAACCCATCTCAGAATCGTTGTGGCCGCGAGTCTGAGTTTCTAGAATTGGGATCATGCTGCGCCTGAGCGATGAACAGTGGGAACGGATACGGGAGGCTTTTCCGGAGGAGAAGGTTCCCGAAGGTCGCGTGGGGCGCAAGCTGCGATCGTGGATCGGCAGGGCCTTCCGCTATCAGTGGGCGCGCATGCGCCCAACGAGCACGAAGTGACGCTGGTGCAACTCAGCTTCGAGTTCTACATGATCGGAGCAAAGCCCGAGAAGTTGATCGGCGACAGCGCCTACGACAGGGACCGCCTGGAATTAGATGCAGGTCGGACTTCAGGCCGAACTGTCGGCCTCAGGGCCGACCTACAGCATTCTTAAAAGGTAGCTTACAGATGCCCAGACTACTTGGAATACGAAATCCTGCGAAACAAGGATTATCTATTCTATTTTGGTTTTCCTGCTTGATTAGCTCCGCCTACGGCCAAGAGTACGTCGGGGGAGTATCAATTCAAAGAGAATCCATTGAAAACGGCTCAGCTACGTCCGTGGGAGTTTATGGCGAGAGTTTTGACATGGTCTACTTGGGAGTCAGCTTAACCGGTATTACTTCGTCCACTCCAATACAATCAGGCAATCGAACATCGATTCTGCCTGCGTATTTTTTTGTAGGGTTGAAAGCGCCGTGGAAGCTTGCTCCATATATCGAAGCGGGTACTGATTTGGTCGACCAGCTTTTTGATGAGTTGGGCGGCTCGGAAAGTGAGACAAAGCCAGGAGAGGATGTGGACTATTACTTTGCCGCCGGGGTAAAGTATTCTATTACAGACAGGTTTATCCTTTCGTTATACGCAAAGGAATATGCACTTAAGTTTCGAGAGGATAAGAATGCGCCCCGAAACAGAGTGAGTCCTGGCGGCTATGGTATCGGGGTATCGATGCGTTTTTGAAGCGCGGAAGTGCTGAACCACAGAGTAAAGGTGCGGAACGATCTTTGGGGCCGGCGCTAGATCGGCGCGCGCTCGATCTAGACGACCATGCTCGGTAGATACTTCTACGCGCTCCGATTCTCTCGGGACGGCTCGCGCGTGCGGTGCTGGTGGAACGGCGTGCGCTACCGCTGGGCGATCACCAACAAGGCGCCGTGGATCGCCGTCCTCGCGGTGGGGCTGGTCTTCGCCGCATTCGGATTTCTCATCCGCGGCCTATTCGCGGCGAAGGACGACCACCGCGCGCTCACCTGTCTCGCGCTCAACGTGTATTTCGAAGCACGCGGCGAGCCGGTGGCGGGCCAGCGCGCGGTGGCGGAGGTGACGATGAACCGCGTCGCCTCGAAGCGCTATCCCCGCACCGTATGTGGGGTTGTCTATCAGAAGACCTGGGACCCGCTGCGCAAGCGCCACGTCGGCGCGTTCTCGTGGACCGAGTTCGACAGCGTTCCGCCGCCCAAGGGCAGGGAGTGGCAGCGCGCCTGGGAGGTGGCGGAAGCGGTGTATTACCGCCGCGAGCCGCCGAAGCTCCCGGCCGCCTTGCACTATCACGCGACCAGCATCCGGCCGAGCTGGGCGGAAGGCCGCGAGCCCCTCGCGCGCATCGGCAGCCACGTCTTCTACCGCTAGCGCACTCTCCGGGAGTGCCGTGGTCTAATGGGCGCCATGCAGCCCGCGCGCGACCTCTTTTCCTACCGCAAGCACTGGGCCGAGCGCTTCGGCACCGCGCCCTTCCTGCCGATGTCGCGCGCCGAGATGGACGCGCTCGGCTGGGATACGTGCGACGTGATCCTCGTCACCGGCGACGCGTACGTCGATCACCCGAGCTTCGGGATGGCGATCATGGGGCGGCTGCTCGAGGCGCACGGCTTTCGCGTCGGCATCATCGCCCAGCCCGACTGGCGCTCGAGCGCAGCGTTCGAGGCGCTCGGCAAGCCGAGCCTGTTCTTCGGCATCACCGCGGGCAACATGGACTCGATGGTCAACCGCTACACCGCGGACCGGCGCATACGGTCGGATGACGCGTACACGCCGGGCGGCGGCGCGGGCAGCCGCCCCGACCGCTCGGTGATCGTCTACGCGCAGCGCGTGCGCGAGGCGTACAAGGACGTGCCGATCGTCGTCGGCGGCATCGAGGCGAGCCTGCGCCGCATCGCGCACTTCGACTACTGGTCGGAGAAGGTGCGCCGCTCGATCCTGCTCGACGCGCGCGCCGATCTCCTCGTCTACGGCAACGCCGAGCGCCAGATCGTCGAGATCGCGCACCGCCTCGCGAAGCGCGAGCCGATCGGAAACCTCACCGACCTGCGCGGCACGGCGTTCGTACGCCGTACGCCGCCCGAGGGCTGGATCGAGATCGATTCCACCTCGATCGACGAGCCGGGACCGGTCGCGCCGCATCCCGACCCGTACGCGATGGAGCCCGCGGCGAGCGCCGCGCCGCCCGCGCAGACGAACGTCGTGCGCTTCATCCGCCAGGTGCCGAACTCGATGCGCGAGCAGAGCGTCGTGCGCATGCCTTCGTACGAGGCGGTGCGCGACGATCCGGTGCTCTACGCGCACGCCTCGAGGATCCTGCACATCGAGTCGAACCCGGGCAACGCGCGCGCGCTCGTGCAGCGCCACGGCGACGCCGAGGTGTGGCTCAACCCGCCGCCGATCCCGCTCACGACGAAGGAGATGGACGCGGTGTACGAGCTGCCGTACCGGCGCGTGCCGCACCCCGCGTACGGCGGCGCGAAGATCCCGGCCTACGAGATGATCCGCTTCTCGGTCGCGATCCAGCGCGGCTGCTTCGGCGGCTGCACCTTCTGCTCGATCACCGAGCACGAGGGGCGCATCATTCAGAGCCGCTCGGAGGATTCGGTGATCCGCGAGATCGAGACCATCCGCGACTCCGTGCCCGGCTTCACCGGGGTGATCTCGGATCTCGGCGGGCCGACGGCGAACATGTACCGCCTCGCGTGCAAGAGCCGCGAGATCGAGTCCGCGTGCCGGCGCCCCTCCTGCGTCTATCCGGGAATCTGCCCGAACCTGAATACCGACCACGCGCCGCTCGTGAAGCTCTACCGGCGCGCGCGCGAGCTGCCCGGCGTGAAGAAGGTGCTGATCGCCTCCGGTGTGCGCTACGACCTCGCGGTCGAGTCGCCCGAGTACGTGAAGGAGCTGGCGCAGCACCACGTTGGGGGATACCTCAAGATCGCACCCGAAGCGATCTCCGAGGGTCCGCTCAAAATGATGATGAAGCCGGGCGTGGGCTCGTACTACCGCTTCAAGGAGCTCTTCGACCGGTACTCCAAGGAGGCGGGGAAGGAGCAATACCTGATCCCGTACTTCATCGCCGCGCACCCGGGGACGACCGACGAGGACATGCTCGAGCTGGCGCTGTGGCTGAAGAAGAACGGCTTACGCGCCGATCAGGTGCAGGCGTTCCTGCCCGGTCCGATGGCGAGCGCGACCGCGATGTACCACTCCGAGCGCAACCCCCTGAGGAAAATCACTCGCGACGGCGAGCGCGTCCAGGTGCCCAAGGGACTGAAGGTGAGGCGGCTGCACAAGGCTTTCCTGCGCTACCACGACGCGAACAACTGGCCGCTGCTGCGCGAGGCGCTCAAGCGCATGGGGCGCAGCGATTTGATCGGCAGCGGTAAGCACCAGCTGGTTCCCGCCTGGCAGCCGGCGGGCACCGGCGAGAAGCACGAGGGCCGGCGCCAGCCGCAGGGCGTGAAGCCTTTTCGCACCCAGCACACGGGATTGCCGGATGCGCAAAGAGCGCGCAAGCGAGAGAGGATCGGGCGCTAAACCGGTCAGCCGGGCCGTGAGGGGCCCTACGGCCTGACCAGCTTGGCGAACGTGTTGGGTGCGCCGAGGATGAACTTGCCGATCTCGTCGAGCAGGGTGTTGGTGAGCTGATCGAGCGTGAGCTGGCCGGTCGTCTTGCCGAAGCGGCCGATGTTGAGCAGCTCGACGGCGACCGTCCCGTTGTCGTAGTTGGCGCGCAGGAAGATCTCGCAGGGAATGACGCCGTCGAGCACGTAGGCGGCGTGGGTCGGCTGGCCGAAGTCGTTTTTCTTCAGCACCTGCACCTCGAAGGGCACGCGCCCCGCGTCGAGCAGCCGCTTGCACAGCTCCAGGTCGGTTGCGGTGAGCTCCATGCGGCCGGGGGGCGTGTAGCTGGCGCGGAACTTGAGGAACACGAAGTCGCACACCTCATCGCCCTCGACCCTGCGGGTGCGCAAGTCGGTGAACGCCTCGGCGATGCGCATCGGCGGGGGCTTGGGCAGGTAGAGCAGCTCGTAGGGCCGCTCGAGCGTGGGCGAGGCGCCGTTGACCCCTACGGCGAGCTCCGAGAG
>JBFGLA010000216.1:0-5017 GCA_041576355.1 Burkholderiales bacterium | reverse complement strand
CGAGCCGGGCGACGAGGACGAGCGTGCGCGCAGCGATTGGATATTGGTGTCCCGTGAGGCGCGCGCGCTCGAGCGCGCGGAGATCGTGGACGCCGGCGCCGTGGTCCCAGAGGACCGTGCGCAACTGCGCACCTGGACCGACGACTACTCGAACCTGATCCGGATCCTGAAGTGACGGCGCGGCGCGTCACGCCGTCGTCGCGGCCTACGCTCAGACGACGGCGCCGTCGTGCTCGTCGCGGCGCACGTTCTTCACCTTGACGAACTGGCTGCGATCGACGCGCAGCCACATGAGAAGCGGGCTCGCGACCAGCACCGACGAGTAGATGCCGAACAGGATTCCGATCGTGAGCGCCAGCGCGAAGTAGTGCAGCGCCGGTCCGCCGAATACCAGCATCGTGGTGGCCATCGCCTGGGTGCTGCCGTGGGTGATGATGGTGCGCGAGATGGTGGCGGTGATAGCGGCGTCGATCACCTCCGGAACCGAAGCTTTGCGCAGCTTCCTGAAGTTCTCCCGTACCCGGTCGAATACGACCACCGATTCGTTTACCGAGTAGCCGAGCACCGCGAGCACCGCGGCGAGCACCGGGAGAGAGAACTCCCACTGGAAGAACGCGAAAAAGCCGAGGATGATCACCACGTCGTGCAGGTTGGCGATGATCGCGGACAGGCCGAATTTCCACTCGAAGCGAAGCGCGAGGTAGAGAACGATACCGACCGCGGTGACGAGAAGCGCGAGCGCGCCGTATTCGGCGAGCTCCTCGCCGACCTGGGGCCCCACGAATTCCACCCGGCGCAGCTCGGCGCTGGCATCCTTCGCCTTCAGCAAATCGCCGACCTTCAGCGAAAGATCGGCGCTCGATTGCCCTTTTTCGATCGGCATGCGGATGAGGACGTCGCGCGAGGAGCCGAAGGTCTGCACCTCGGCCTTCAGGCCGGCGCCCTCCAGCGTCTCGCGAACCTGCTGTACTTCCGCGGCCTCCTTGTAACTGACCTCGATCAGCGTCCCGCCGGTGAACTCGACCGAGAAATTGAGGCCGCGGGTAGCGATAAAGAACACCGCCGCAAAAAACGTGAGGAGCGAGATGATGTTGAAGATGAGCGCATACCGCATGAACGGAATGACGCGCCGAATCTTAAAGAACTCCATTTGTCAGGCCTTCCCCGTCTCTACTTCCACGCCGTATCGCCGATCATGAGCTTCGCCACGCGCCGCCGGTGCCCGTAAACGAGATTGACGATCCCGCGCGAGACGGCCACCGCCGAGAACATCGAGGTCAGGATGCCCAGGCAGTGCACGACGGCGAAGCCGCGCACCGGGCCTTGGCCGAAAATAAGGAGTGCGAGCCCCGCGATCAGGGTCGTGATGTTGGAGTCGAGGATCGTGCCCCAGGCGCGCTCGTAGCCGGCGGCGATCGCCGCCTGCGGCGTGACCCCGCCGCGGATCTCCTCGCGTATTCTCTCGTTGATGAGCACGTTTGCGTCGATCGCCATGCCGAGGGTGAGGGCGATGGCGGCGATTCCCGGCAGCGTGAGCGTCGCCTGCAAGAGCGAGAGCAGCGCGACGAGCAGCATCAGGTTGACGGCCAGAGCGATCGAGGAGATGACGCCGAAAAGCACGTAATACACCGACATGAAGACCACGATCACGACGAAACCCCACCTCGTGGCGTTGAACCCCTTCTCGATATTCTCGCGCCCGAGACTGGGACCGACCGTGCGCTCCTCGATGATTTCCATCGGCGCGGCGAGCGCTCCGGCGCGCAGGAGCAGGGCGATATCGGCTGCCTCGACCGTATTCATGCGCCCCGAGATCTGCACCCGGCCGCCGCCGATCTCGCTGCGGATCACCGGAGCGGTGATCACCTCGCCCTTGCCCTTCTCGATGAGCAGGATCGCCATCCGCTTGCCGACGCTCTCGCGCGTCACCTCCTGGAAGATACGCGCGCCGGGCCCGTCGAGCCGCAGGTGCACGGCCGGCTCGTTCGTCTGCGAGTCGAATCCCGGCTGGGCGTCGGTGAGCCGGTCGCCGGTGAGCACCACCTGCTTCTTGACCAGCAGCGGCTGGCCGTTTCTCTCGACGTAATACTCGGTGCCGAACGGGACCTGGCCGCGCGCCGCATCGGCGAGGATGGCCGGCGTCATCTTCTCTTCGTCCACCATGCGGATCTCGAGGCTCGCGGTGCGGCCCAGGATGTCCTTCGCCTTGGCCGTGTCCTGAACGCCTGGGAGCTGCACGACCACGCGGTCCGCGCCCTGCTGCTGGATCACCGGGTCGGCCACTCCGAGCTCGTTGATCCGGTTGTGTAGTGTCGTGATGTTCTGCTTGAGCGCGAACTCCTGCGTGCGCTTCACCGCCTCGGGCTTGAGCGTGGCGACGAGCAGCAGGTCCTGGCCGTCCTCGCGTTCGGCGAGGGCGAGGTCGCCGAGGGCGGAGACGATGGTCTCGCGCGCCTTGTCGCGCGCGGCCGCGTCGCGAAATCGCACCCGCAGCGTCTGCCCTTCGCGCGCGATCCCGCTGTAGCGGATGCCTTTGTCGCGCAGCTGCGAGCGCACGTCGCCGGCGAGGCTGTCCAGACGCTTGGTGAGCGCCGCCTGCATGTCGACCTGCAGCAGGAAATGCACGCCGCCGCGCAGATCGAGACCGAGGTACATCGGCAGCGCGCGGATCGCCGTCAGCCATCGCGGCGAGGACGAGAGCAGGTTCAGCGCGACGACGTAGGTCGGGTTCGCCGGGTCGAGGTTCACGCTCCGGTCGATCAAATCCTTCGCTTTCAGCTGCGTATCGGTATCGGCAAACCGAATGCGCACGCTGTTCGGGTCGAGCAGCGCGCCGGTGTACGGGATCTGCGCGCTCTGCAGCGCGCTCTCGACGCGCCCGAGCAGCGCGGCGTCCACCTTGATCGTCGCCTTGGCGCTCGAGACCTGAACCGCGGGAGACTCGCCGAAGAAATTCGGCAGCGTATAGAAAAAGGCGAGAAACACGATCCCCGCGATGAGCGCGTACTTCCAGACTGGATATCGGTTCATCGATCGAGCCCCGAGGCGTCCGGCGCCCCGTTCCTCACGACAAGCTCTTGATCGTGCCTTTGGGCAGCAGCGTCTGCACCGCCGTCTTCTGCACGTTGATTTCGGTGTTCGCGGCGATCTCGAGCGAGATGTAGTGCTCGCTCATCTTCGAGATGCGCCCGAGCACGCCGCCGGCGGTGATGACTTCGTCGCCCTTCTGCAGGCTTTCGACCATCTGCTTGTGCTCCTTCTGACGCTTCATTTGCGGCCGGATCATGAGGAAATACAGCAGCACGAACATCAGGATGATCGGCAGCAAGCCGATGAAGCCTGGGTCGCCCGAGGCGCCTCCCGTGGCTTGCGCAAATGCGGAGGAGATGGGCACAGCTAACTCCTTGGAATGGCGAGAAAAGCGGCGAATTATAGCATCGTGCTTCGCGCCGTCCCGCGGCCGGAGCGAAGCGCCGCGAGCCTCAAGCGGCGCGCGCGAGCGACCGGCGCTTCTCGACGATACGCGCCGTCGCCGCCTCGAGGCGCCCGGCCTCGATCGCGGCGCGCAGCTCGCCCATCAGTTCCTGGTAGTAGTGCAGGTTGTGCAGCGTGTTCAGGCGCGCGCCGAGGATCTCGTTCGCCTTCTGCAAGTGATGCAGGTAGCCGCGCGTGAATCGGCGGCAGGTATAGCAGGCGCAGGACTCGTCGAGCGGCCGCGTGTCGTCGCGGTAGCGGGCGTTGCGGATCTTGACGTCGCCCGAGCGCGTGAACAGCCACCCGTTTCTCGCGTTGCGTGTCGGCAGCACGCAGTCGAACATGTCGACGCCGGCGAGCACCGCCTCGACGATGTCTTCGGGCGTGCCCATCCCCATCAGGTAGCGCGGACGATCGGGAGGCAGCCGCGGCACGGTGTGCTCGAGAATGCGCCGGCGCTCCTTCTTGGGCTCGCCCACCGACAGGCCGCCGACCGCGTAGCCCTCGAAGCCGATCTCGACGAGGCCGGCGAGCGATTCGTCGCGCAGCGATTCGAACATGCCGCCCTGGACGATGCCGAAGAGCGCGTTGGCGCTGCCCTGCCACGCGCGGCGCGAGCGCTCGGCCCAGCGCAGCGACAGCCGCATCGACTTCGCCGCCTGCGCCTCGGTCGCCGGGTAGGCCGTGCATTCGTCGAAGATCATCGCGATATCGGAATCGAGCGCGCGCTGGATGCGCATCGACTCCTCGGGCGTCAGCAGCAATCGATCGCCGTTCACGGGCGAGGCGAATTTCACGCCTTCCTCGCCGACCTTGCGCAGCGCGCCGAGGCTGAACACCTGGAAACCGCCCGAGTCGGTGAGGATCGGCGCGTCCCAGCCCATGAAGCGGTGCAGCCCGCCGTGCCTGCCGATCACGTCGAGCCCGGGGCGGAGCCACAGGTGAAACGTATTGCCGAGAACGATCTGGGTTCCGATCTCGACGAGCTCCGCCGGAGACATCGCCTTCACCGAGCCGTAGGTGCCCACCGGCATGAAAGCGGGCGTGTCGACCCGCCCGTGCGCGAGCTCGATCGCACCCCGGCGCGCCGCGCCGTCGCGGTGCGTGACAGTGAATCTCATGTCGAGCGTTCTATCAGCATTGCATCCCCGTAGGAAAAGAACCGGTAGCGCATGGTGATCGCGTGCGCATAGGCGCGGCGGATCGTGTCCAGGCCGGCGAACGCCGCCACGAGCATCAAGAGGCTCGAACGCGGCAGATGAAAATTCGTGAGCAGCCGGTCGACGACGCGAAAGCGGTACCCCGGGTAGACGAACAGCTCGGTTTCGCCCGCGCACGCGCGCAGCTCGCCGTCTGCCGCGGCGCTCTCCAGCGCGCGCAGCGCCGTCGTCCCCACCGCGAGCACCCTGCCGCCTGCGGCGCGCGCCGCGTGGATCGCATCCACCGCGGCCTGCGGAACTTCATAGCGCTCGCGGTGCATGCGATGCGATTCGATCTTGTCGACCCGCACCGGCTGGAACGTGCCGGCGCCGACGTGCAGCGT
>JBFGLA010000215.1:0-5021 GCA_041576355.1 Burkholderiales bacterium | reverse complement strand
TGTCGATACACTCGCCGATGCCGTCAAGGTGACACTCGGCCCGAAAGGCCGCAACGTCATCCTCGACAAGGCGTTCGGCGCGCCGCGCATCACCAAGGACGGCGTCACCGTCGCCAAGGAAATCGAACTCGAAGACAAGTTCGAGAACATGGGCGCACAGATGGTCAAGGAAGTCGCGTCCAAGACCAACGATCTGGCCGGTGACGGCACCACCACGGCGACCGTGCTGGCCCAGGCGATCGTGCGCGAAGGCGCGCGTTCCGTCGCCGCCGGCATGAACCCGATGGATCTCAAGCGCGGCGTCGACATGGCGGTCGAGGCGGTGGTCGCCGAGATCGAGAAGGGCGCCAAGAAGATCAAGACCAGCGAGGAAATCTCGCAGGTCGGCGCTATCGCCGCCAATGGCGACCTCGAGGTCGGCGCCATCATCGCTGACGCGATGCAGAGGGTCGGCAATGACGGTGTCATCACCGTCGAAGAGAACAAGGGCCTCGAAACCGAGACCGAAGTGGTCGAGGGCATGCAGTTCGATCGCGGCTACCTCTCGCCCTACTTCGTGACAAATGCCGAGAAGATGAAGGTCGAGCTTGAAGACGTGACCATCCTGCTACACGAGAAGAAGCTTTCGTCGCTGCAGCCGATGGTGCCGTTGCTCGAGCAGGTCATTCAAGCCGGCAAGCCGCTGCTGATCATCGCGGAGGAAGTCGAGGGCGAGGCGCTCGCGACCCTGGTGGTGAACAACATCCGCGGCATCCTCAAGACCGTCGCGGTGAAGGCGCCGGGGTTCGGCGATCGCAGGAAAGCGATGCTCGAGGACATGGCGGTCCTCACCGGCGGCACGGTCATCAGCGAAGAGCTGGGTCTGAAGCTCGAGAACGCGACGCTGAAGGACCTCGGCCGGGCGAAGAAGATCGAGTCCGGCAAGGAAAACACGACGGTCATCGACGGTGCGGGCGAAAAGAAGCAGATCGAAGCGCGGGTCAAGCAGATCCGGGCGCAAATCGAGGAGGCGACCAGCGACTATGATCGCGAGAAGCTCCAGGAGCGCGTAGCGAAGCTCGCCGGCGGCGTGGCGGTGATCAAGGTCGGGGCGGCGACCGAGGTCGAGATGAAGGAGAAGAAGGCCCGCGTCGAGGACGCGTTGCACGCGACCCGCGCTGCGGTCGAAGAGGGCGTTGTGCCGGGGGGCGGAGTCGCGTTTCTGCGCGCGCGCCAGGCTCTCAAGGGCATGAAGGGCGAGAACCACGATCAGGACGCCGGCATCAAGATCGTGCTGCGTGCGCTGGAAGAGCCTCTGCGCCAGATCGTGGACAACTCCGGAGCGGAGCCCTCCGTCGTGCTGAACAAGGTCGTCGAGGGCAAGGGTAACTTCGGCTACAACGCGCAGACCGACGAATTCGGCGATCTCGTCGAGATGGGCGTCATCGACCCGACCAAGGTCGCGCGCACCGCGCTGCAGAACGCGGCTTCGGTGGCGGGCTTGATGCTCACGACCGACGCGATGGTGGCCGAGCTCGTCGAGGAGAAGAAGGGCGGCGCAGGTCACGGCCACGGCATGCCCGACATGGGCGGAATGGGCGGGATGGATATGTAACGCGCTTGCGCGCGATACCTATCCAGTAAGCCGGATGAAGGGGAACCGTACGGTTCCCCTGAGAACCGGCTCCGACCGGGCAGGGATATGCAAGAAGGGCGCTACGGCGCCCTTTTTGTTTGTTGCGCCGTTCCAGGACCGTCGCCGGCCTTCGATCGCCCTGAATTTGCCCGTATAATTCGCCCCTCTTCGCGCGCCCCGGACCCCTCCGGTGCGACCCGTTAGGCCAAGTAGCTCAGTTGGTAGAGCAGAGGACTGAAAATCCTTGTGTCGGTGGTTCGATTCCGCCCTTGGCCACCATGATTTTCGCCCGCGATTTTCCATCGACTCCTGACCGCCGCCCGTGATCGATCGTGCCGATCGCGCGGGCCGGTTGCACCGATTTGATCTGGCGCAAGGGCCGCGCTGGAATCCGCTTATAATCTGGCAACTTAGCGTAAATCCGCATGTCGCTATACACGCTCGGCCTGAATCACCAGACTGCCCCGCTCGACATACGCGAACGGGTGGTGTTTCACGTCGAGCGCACGCGCGATGCGCTCGGTGAATTGCGGCGCAGCCTCGCCACCGAGGCGGCCATCCTCTCGACGTGCAATCGCACCGAGCTGTACCTGGCGGCCGAGCAGCCTGCGGCGGCAGCGAGCTGGCTCGCTCATTATCACAGCCTGAAGCCGGACGACATCACGCCTTACCTGTATACGCTGCCGCGCGAGCGGGCCGTGCGGCACGCGTTTCGCGTCGCCTCCGGCCTGGATTCGATGGTCCTCGGCGAGCCGCAGATCCTAGGCCAGATGAAGGACGCGGTGCGCGCGGCCGAGGCGGCGGGCACGCTCGGAACAGTGCTGCACAAGCTGTTCCAGCGCTCGTTCGCAGTCGCGAAGGAAGTGCGCAGCACGACCCAGGTCGGCGCGCACAGCGTCTCGATGGCCGCCGCGGCGGTGAAGCTTGCCGGCCGCATCTTTCCCTCTCTCAGCGAGCAGCGCGTTCTCTTCATCGGCGCGGGCGAGATGATCGAGCTGTGCGCGACGCACTTCGCGGCGCAGGGACCGGCGCGCATCACCGTCGCCAATCGCACCGTCGAGCGCGCGGGCGCGATCGCGCACCGTTTCGGCGCGCGCGCGATCGAGCTGAGGAGCCTGGCCGATCACCTGCACGAGCACGACATCGTTGTGTCGTGCACCGCCTCCTCGCTGCCGATCCTGGGCAAGGGGCTCGTCGAGCGCGCCCTGCGCGCCCGGCGCCGGCAGCCGATCTTCATGGTGGACCTCGGCGTGCCGCGCGACATTGAGCGCGAGGTGGGCGACCTGGACGACGTGTTTCTCTATACCGTGGACGATCTTTCGGAGATCGTGTCGGCGAACCTGGACGCAAGGCGCTCGGCCGTGGAGCAGGCCGAAGCGATTATCGAGACCCAGGTCGGTCAATTCATGCACTGGATGCAGGTGCGAGAGAGCGTGCCGCTCATCCGCGCGCTGCGCGACCAGGCCGAGGGTGCGCGCCGCCACGAGGTCGAGCGTGCTTTGCGCATGCTGCAGCGCGGCGACGATCCGGCGAGCGTGCTCGACGCGCTGTCGCAGGGCTTGACCAACAAGCTGCTGCACCCGCCCACGCAGGCGCTCAACGAGGCCTCGGGCGAAGAGCGGCGGGCGCTCGCCGACACGCTCGCCCGCGTGTTCCGCGTCAATTCCTAGCCGGACCCGCTGGTCCGGTCGCAGGCCGAGCTGTGAACCCTTCTTTACGCGCGAAGCTCGACGGCCTTTCCGCGCGGCTCGAGGAATTGAATCGGCTGCTCGCGAGCGAGGGCGCGACCCGCGACATGGAGCAGTTCAAGCGGCTTTCGCGCGAGCACGCCGAGCTGACGGGTCTGGCCGCGCTGCACGAGCGGCTGCGCCAGGCGGAGCGCGATACGGCCGCGGCGAAGGAGATGGCCGCCGACCCGGCGATGAAGAGCTTCGCCGACGAGGAGCTCGGCGCGGCGCGCGGGGAAATCGAGCGCGTGGAGCGCGAGCTGCAGGCTCTGCTCCTGCCCAGGGACCCGAACGACGAGAAGAACATCTTTCTCGAGGTCCGCGCCGGTACCGGCGGCGACGAGTCCGGTCTTTTTGCCGGCGACCTTTTCCGCATGTACACGCGTTACGCCGAGCGCCAGGGTTGGCAGGTCGAGATCATCTCGGAGAGTCCGTCGGAGCTGGGCGGCTACAAGGAGGTCGTCGCGCGCGTCATCGGCGCGGGCGCGTATTCGAGGCTGAAGTTCGAGTCGGGCGGCCATCGCGTGCAGCGCGTGCCCGAGACGGAGGCGCAGGGCCGCATTCACACTTCGGCTTGCACCGTTGCCGTGCTACCCGAGGCCGACGCCGTGAACGACGTCGTGCTCAACCCATCGGAGCTGCGCATCGATACCTTCCGCGCCTCGGGCGCCGGTGGGCAGCACGTGAACAAGACCGAGTCGGCGATCCGGGTGACGCACCTGCCCACGGGCATCGTGGTCGAATGCCAGGACTCGCGCTCGCAGCACAAGAACCGCGAACGCGCGCTGTCCGTGCTCGCCGCGCGCATCAAGGACAAGCAGATGCGGGAGCAGACCGCGAAGACCGCTTCGACGCGAAAGACGCTGATCGGCTCGGGCGACCGGTCCGAGCGTATCCGGACCTACAATTTTCCGCAGGGCCGGGTGACCGATCACCGCATCAATCTCACCTTGTACAAGATCGAGCGCATCATGGACGGCGAGATGGACGAATTGCTCGGTGCGCTCGCGGCCGAGCACCAGGCCGAGCAGCTCGCGCAGCTCGCCGAGGAGCAGGCACCCGAGGCGATCCGGGCGCAGCGCGCCTGAGACCGCAACGCCTTGTGACGGTCCTCGAGGCACTCGGGGCAAGCGGACTGGGGCCGCGCGAAGCCCGGCTGCTTCTCGCCGCCGCGAGCAAGCTCAGCGAGGCGATGCTCGTCGCGCACCCCGAGCGCGAGCTCGCGCCCGAGGCGGCGGCGCGATTCGAGGGCTGGGCACGGCGCCGGCGCTCGGGCGAGCCCGTTGCCTACATTCTCGGCCGGCGCGAGTTCTACGATCTCGATCTCGAAGTCGGTCCGCAGGTTCTCATCCCGCGGCCCGAGACGGAACTGCTGGTGGAGCTTGCGCTCGAGTGCGTTCGTGCGGATAGCACGGCGCGCGTAGCGGACTTGGGAACCGGATCGGGTGCGGTCGCGCTCGCGATCAAGCGCCATCGGCCGCACGCGCAGGTGGTCGGCGTCGAGAATAGCTCCGCGGCGCTCGAACTCGCGCGCCGCAACGCCGCGCGCTTCGGCCTCGAGATCGAGCTGCGTCGCGGGCGCTGGTACGAACCGCTGCGAAGCGAGCGTTTCGATCTCATCGTATCGAACCCGCCTTACGTTGCCGCCGGCGATCCGCACCTCGATGAGGGCGATTTGC